>JANOAQ010000610.1:0-9524 GCA_031411195.1 Burkholderiaceae bacterium
CCACGGCCTGATCGCCGATACCGGCGTGCACGGCCTGCTGGCCGTCACCGGCGGCTCGGGCGCCAACCGCGTGCTGCCGCTGCTCGATTACGCGGCCATCGCGCGCAGCCCCAAGGTGATCGCCGGCTTCAGCGATGTGACAGCCCTGCTCAACGCGGTGACGGCGCGCACCGGCCTGGTCACCTTCCACGCGCCAGTGGTGGTGTCGGAATGGAACGCCTTCAGCGTGGCCGAGTTTCGCGCCGTGCTGATGGACGCCGAGGCCCGCACCCTGCGCAACGTGCCCGACAAGGGCGACAACCTGGTGGTCAAGGACGACCGCATCAGCACCCTGCGCCCCGGCCTGGCCAGCGGGCCGCTGGTGGGCGGCAACCTGGCGGTGCTGACCTCACTGGCCGGCTCGGGCTACCTGCCGCGCTTCGATGGCGCCATCCTGTTCCAGGAAGAGGTCAACGAGTTCATCTACCGCGTCGACCGCATGCTGTCCACGCTCAAGCTGATGGGCGCGCTCGACCGCCTGGCCGGTGTGGTGCTGGGCGCCTTCACCAATTGCGGCCCGGGCGATGGCAACCACGGCACGCTCACGCTCGAAGAGGTGTTCGACGATTACTTCTTGCCGCTGAACATCCCCGTCTACCGCGGCGCCATGATCGGCCACATCCGCAAGAAGCTCACCGTGCCGGTGGGGCTGCCGGTGGAGATGGATGCGTCGGCGGGCACGATCCGCCTGCTGACGCCAGCGGTGCTTTGAGGGCGCGACCGTGAGCGAGCTGGCCCAGCCGCACGGCCTGTCGCTGCCGGGCTTCATGAAGCACCTGGCCGTGCTCGAAGCCGCCGGCCTCCTATGGCGTTCCAAGGCCGGGCGTGTGGTGCGCTGCGAACCCGACGCTGCGCCCATGCAGGACGCTGCCGCCTGGCTGGCCCACTACAAGCCTTTCAGGCAAGCGCAGTTGGGTGGGCTCGGCCGCTACCTTCACCAACAAGAGCACTCCCGATGGCGCCACCAACGAGGTCTCTGGCCAATACCAGCAGGTGCTGCCCCACCGACCGCGCCAGTCACACTCTAAGACGGACGCTCGCTGCAGGCGGGACGGCGCGCCGGTGCCGGTGTCACACCCCGCCAGCCGCGTTGGCCGCCAGCGTCAGCTTCATCACCGCGGCTGCTAGTTCGACCCGCGCGGCGATCGGCTTGGCCATCGCCTGGTGCAGCAGATCGGTGACCCAGACCAGGCGGCGGTGCCCACCGCCTTCGTCCTGCATCTCGAACATGCAAACGCCTCGATCGTTCAGGCAAATGCTGGGAAGCGGCCTTGAATCAGACTTGGAGCATCTGGCGGTGGCCGCGCGCCCGGGCGGTCTTGGCCCGAGACCACGTCGACCACCTTCGTGGCCAGGGCCACGGCGGCCAGCGCGTCCAGTCTGGCCGGGGTTCAGGGGGGCTTGGCCTGTGTGTTGGTGGCCGCTGCCTTGGGCGCCTCGTGGAGGTAGATCCTGCGCTCGTCGGCGCTGAGCACACGCTCTGCGCGGGCCTTCGCCAGCCCCTGCAACTGGCGGGCGTCGCCGCATTCGGTGCAGCGGTACAACCTCACCCGGCCATCGGCCACCACCACGATCTGCCTGCCGTCCGGCGTGAAGGCGGCCGCGCCGCCTTGAAATTCCAGCAGCCGGGCGCCCGTGCGCGCGTCCCACAAGGTGGCCGGGTTGTGCCCGCCGCGGGTCAGCACCAAGGCGCCGCCGGGGTGGAAGGATGCCGCCGCCCAGTTGTCGTGGTTGCCACGCAATTCGGCCAGCGTTTGTCCCGTGGCCAGGTCCCACACCCGTGCCGTGCGGTCCTGGCCGACGCTGACGATGGACTGGCCGTCGGCGCTGAACCAGGCGCCGATCACCGCGTCGGTGTGCCCGATGAGTTCACGGGGCTGTGCGGCTGCCGCGGTGCGCCAAAGTCGCACGGTCTTGTCGACGCTGGTGGTCACGATGGTGCGGCCGTCCGGGCTGAACCGGGCCGAAGTCACCTGGTAACCCTTACGCCCGCCCAGCGTGGCGACCGGTGTGCCCCGGTGGCGTTCACGCAGCACGGCGGCGTCACCTTCCAGTGTGAGCAAGTAGCGGCCGTCGGGGCTGAACACCGCACCCGAGGGGGGCGACCGGACCGCCAGCGTTGCCACCATCGCGTGGCGTTGCAGATCCCACAGCACCGCTGAGCCGCCCGTGCTCAACAGGTGCTGGCCGTCGGGGCTCATTGCCAACCGGGCACCCGAGGTGTGCACGCGGGGCCAGACAGCCTGTGTGTCGCCGTCCGCAACCCGACGCAGGCGAAGGGTGCCGTCGGTCTCGCTCGTCACGAATACCCTTCCGTCACGGCCCAAGGCCAGGTTCATCAGATCCCGCGGCACGCGGCCCAGAGGCCGCAAGGCCTGGTCGGCCAGCGACAGTACCGTGGCCTGGTGCTGGCTGTCGACGAACCAAGCCTCTCGCTCACCCGCGTCAAGGTTCGACTGCACGATGCGCGGGCCGTTGCGGTTGAGGTCGGTCACGTCGGCGAACTTGAGCGACGACCAGATGCGGGCGGTGCCGTCCAGACTGGACGTGGCGATATGCCGGCCGTCCGGACTGAACCGCGCGCTGGTGACCACATCGCCATGGCCCCGCAAGGCGGCCACTGCATGACCACGGCCCGATTCCCAGACGCGTGCCGTCTTGTCTTCGCTGGCCGTGACCAGCAATGACCCATCCGGGCTGAACGCGGCGCTGAAGATGCGGCCCGTGTGGCCGGTCAATGGCGTCAGCACCGCCCCATCGCGCGTGCTGAACACGCTGGCGCGAAAGCCCAGCGCATCCGTCACCACCAGGCGGCCGCCGTCCGGGCTGAAGACGGCGTCTTGCATCGAAAAATCGGGCCCGACCGTCGCCCCGGCCGTCCAGGTGCGTGCGTTCCACAGTTGCACGTTGCTGGTGGTGGTGGAGATGGCGGCGGCCAGGCCACCATCGGGGCTGAAGACCAGCCGCGTCCGTGCGGCCGGCGCCTTCAAGGTGTGGGTGACACGGCCAGTGGCCGTGTCCCAGACGCGCACCATGCCATCGTCGCTGCTGGACAGGAGCACGGCGCCGCTGGGGCTGAAGGCCACCGAACGAACGGGTCCCGGATGGCCGCACAGCGCCGAGACCGACCCACCGCTGGCCACCGCCCACAGCTGGGCGCAGGCGCCGTCGCCGAAGGTCACGGCCAGGCGCCCGTCCGCGCTCAACACCAGCCTGCGCTGGCGGGGCGGCGGTTCAACCGCCCTCGGCGCTGCGGGGTTGCGGTTCGGGTGCCAGAGGTGGGCATGGCCGGCTTCGTCGGCCGAGACCGCAAACCCGCCACCTGCGCCGAGATCCAAGGTGCGCAGGCGTTGGCCCTGCAGGGCTCGGGTGGCCGCGCCTGTGGCCAGGTCGGTGACGACCGCGCCGTCGTCGCCCACCGCCACGAGTTGGGTTCCGTCGGCACTGTATTGAGCGTGCCACACCGGGCCAAGACCGCGCGTCACAACCCGGCGCCCCCATGGTTCGAGCAGCGCGGCGCGCAAGGCGCTCTGGCTCTCGGCCGTTGGCGCCAGGCCCACACCCGCTGCGGCCAGCAGCACCGCCAGCTCGGGACCGGCCGACGCCAAGGCCGCATTGGCGCTCACCGCCAGTTCACGCGATTGCGCCAGCCGCAGGCGCTCTTCCGCCAGTTCGCGTTGGCGGCGCTCGGCGATTCGCGCGGCCTGTTCCTCGCGCCGCGCGGCTTCGGCCGCCGATGCGGCCGCCCTGGCCTGGCGGGCTGCCTCGTCCGCGCGCACGGCCTGCGCCACCGCGTTGCGGCGCTGCGATTGCGCTTCGAAGGCGCTGGCGTCGGCGGCGCGTTTTTGCCACCAGGCCACCGCCGCCAGCAGCGCCAGGAAGGTGATGACCATGCCCACCGTGGCACGCAGCCGGGTTGCGGAGCGCACCGCATGCGGCGCCGTCACCAGGCGGTCGATCACCGCGTCACTGACCGAGCCAGCGTCGCCTGCCTGCCTGGTTTCGTCGATCCAGATGCGTTGCGCAAACGGCAGCCAGGATTCGGTGGCGACGCCCAGTTCAGGGTCCTGCAAGGCGCCGTCGATGCTGATCGGGACGATGGCGCGTTTGGGATGGCGTCGCCGGAACTCCTCGACTTCTGTGCGGACCCAGCGCGGCTCGCGCAAGGTACCGCGATTGGCCACCACGACCAGCACACGCGATGCGCCCAGCGCGCGCTTGAGCGTGCGGTCGAGCTCACCACCGGCGGGCGCTTCGTCTTCGCTGAAGAAGACAGTGAAACCCCGTTCACGCAGGCGGCGGGCCAGGTCCGACGCATAAGCGCGCGCGCCGCGCGGCGCCACGCCGAGGGCGAAGGACAGGAAGATGTCGTAGCCGAAAAGCCGTGCCCAACCCGGTTGGACGCTGCCGCGGCTGGCAGGCGCGGGCCGGGGTGTCGGCACCTTCGAATCAACAGCGTTGACCATCCCGTTCAGCGTAGCAGACGGGTCGCCCGCCGCTGCCAAAGACCTGCGAGCTTCAGGGCGCCTGGCCCACCGGTGCCCCTTGGCGGTTCAAGCCGCCACGCGCCACCCAATCGACCAGCGCGTCCAGCGCCGGGCGGGCGGCCAGGGCACGGTCGTGGTTGATCATGGCCACGAAGGCGTGTTGGCGGCCCTGGGCATCGGGCACAAAGCCGGCCAGGGCCGCCACGTTCTTCAGAGTGCCGGTTTTCAGCCGCGCCTGGCCGCCGGCGGGGCTGGCCTTCAGCCGGTTGCGCATGGTGCCGTCCACGCCAACCACCGGCAGGCTCATCATCAGCTCGGGCGCCCAGCGGCTTTGCTGCGATGCCTTGAGCATCAGCGCCAGGGTGCGCGGGCTGATGCGCTCGCTGCGCGACATGCCCGAGCCGTTGTCGACCACCAGGCCTGCGGCGTCGATCTTGCGCTCGGCCAGCCAGCGGCGCACCGCACGATCGGCCAGTGCGGCAGTGCTGGCGCCGGGCTCGTCGGCCATGCCCGGCAGGCCCAGCGACAGGTAGAGCAGGCGGCTGTAGACGTTGTCCGATTGTTTGTTCAGCTGGCGCAGCAGCTCGCCCCAGGGCCTTGCGGTGTGGCTGGCCAGCACACGCACGCCGGCAGGCGTGGCCTGGGGGTGGCCGCCGCGCGCCACGCCCGGGGTGACGGTGGCAGCGCCGGGCAGCAGCGGGGGCTGCGCCGCGTTGACGGCAGCCGCCACGGCCGCCTTGCCCAGCGGGGCAATCAGTGGTGCGTCGGCCTCGCGCACGCGGCCGGTCCAGGTGCCGCCCAGGCCCAGCCAAAGCGCGCGCAACTGCCGCTCGGCCAGGGCGCTGCGGTCGATCAGCTGCAGGCTGGGCCGCACCGTGCAGCCCTTGGGAAAACCGCCCTGCAATGCCACGCGCAGCGTGCCGGGCTCGGGCTCGGTGATCTGCGGCGGGCTGATCCAGTCGTCGTCCCAATCCTTGCAGGCGCGCTCGGTCAGCCGCATCGCGCTGGCATCGATCACCAGGCCGGGCAAGGGCGGCAAGGTGCGGGCCGTGATGGGGCCGAGGGCCTGCCCGGTGACGCCTTCGCTGCTGATCTCCAGCCCCATCAAGCTGCCGTTGAGCTGCAGCGCGTCGGGGATCACGTTGTACGCAAACTCGGGTTGCTCGTCGAAGGGCGGCACGCCCAGCTCGGGCCGTAGCGGGCGGAACAGGCCGCGGTCGATCACGATGTCACCGGCAATCTCGCGGATGCCATGCACCTGGCGCAGCTCGGCCAGCATGGCCCACAGCTGCGGCAGGCCGAACTCGGCATCGGCGCCGCCACGCAGCACCACATCACCGGCCAGCACATCGCCCTGCTGCGGCGCGCGGGTCAGCAGTTCAGTGAAGCCACGGTGGTTGGGCCCCAGTTGATCGAGGGCGACGATGCTGGTGGCCACCTTGATGACCGAGCCGGGCTGCATGGGCCGCTGCGCCTGCCGTTGCCAGGCCGTGCCCCAGCGGCCCAGCGGCATCACCACGGCGGCCAGCGCGTCTTCAGGCACCTGGGCCTTGGCCAGGGCTTCGGCCACAGCCGGTGGCAGCGGAGATTCACCACGCTGCGCTGCGGCGGGTGCGCAGAGGCCGGCCACCGCCAGGGCGCCGATCAGCCAACGGGCGGCGCCCCGGGTGGTGCGTGGCGTGAGGCGTGACAGGTTCATGGTGGTGGCTCCTCAGTCGCGTTGAAACCCGGCCGATGCGGCCATCAGGGTGCGGGTGTAGTCGGCCTGCACGCGGTGCGCTGCCAGGTCGGCGCTGGCCAGCAGTTCGACCGTGCGGCCCTGGTGCATCACCATCAGCCGATCACACAGGTGGGTGACGACGGCCAGATCATGGCTGACCATCACGAAGCTCAGCTGCCGGCGAGCACGCAGGGCTTCCAGCAGGTTCAGCACCTCGGCCTGCACGCTGGCGTCCAGCGCCGAGGTGGGCTCGTCCAGCAGCAGCACCTGGGGCTCCAGGATCAGCGCGCGGGCGATGGCCACGCGCTGGCGCTGCCCACCCGACAACTGGTGCGCAAAGCGGTAACGGAAGGCATGGCCCAGCCCCACATCGGCCAAGGCCTGGGCGATGCGCGCATCGGCGTCGCCAATGCCATGGATGGCCAGCGGCTCGGCCAGGACGCGATCGACCGTCTGGCGCGGGTGCAGGCTGCCATACGGGTCTTGAAACACCATCTGCACCCGGCGCCGAAAGCCCTTGCTGCCCGGAGGCGGCAGGGCGGTTTCGCCCACATCCCCAGCATCTCCCAGCAGGCGCACGGTGCCTGCCGCCAGCGGCGCCAGGCCGCACAGCGCACGCAGCACGGTGCTCTTGCCCGAGCCCGATTCACCCACGATGCCGAAGCTCTCGCCTGGCGCCACGTGCAGCGTGGTGTCGTGCAGGGCAGTGAAGCCGCCGTAGACCACGCGCAGGCCAATGCCCGCGATGCCCAGTGCCGTCATCAGGTGCTCCACTCCGGCCGGCGGTCCAGCGTGGGCAGCGGGTGGCGCGGTGCGTCCAGCCGGGGCAGGCAGTTCAACAGGCCAAGGGTGTAGGGGTGCTGCGCCTCGTGCAGGCGGCCCGAGTCGAGCTGCTCGACCACCTTGCCGGCGTACATCACCAGCACCCGGTCGCAAAAGCTGGCCACCAGGCGCAGGTCGTGCGAGATGAAGACCAGGCCCATGCCGCGCTGGCTGACCAGCTGATCCAGGATGCGCAGCACCTGCAGCTGCACCGTGACGTCCAGCGCCGAGGTGGGCTCGTCGGCGATCAGCAGCTCGGGCTGGGCGATCAGCATCATCGCGATCATGGCGCGCTGGCCCATGCCGCCCGACACCTCGTGCGGGTACAGGCTAGCCACCCGCGCCGGGTTGTCGATGCCCACCTGGGCCAGCGCGTCCAGCATGCGGGCCTGCGCCTGGGCCCGGGGCTGGGGTTGGTGGGCCTGCAGGGTTTCAACGATCTGCGCGCCGATGGCCATCACCGGGTCGAGCGAATACTTGGGATCCTGCAGCACCATCGCGATGCGCCGCCCGCGCAGGCGGCGGCGCTCGGCCGGTGGGCAGCGCAGCAGGTCGGTGCCGTCGAAGTTGAGTGCCTCGGCCGTGACCCGCCCGCCGGGTGCGGTGAGGCCCAGGATGGCCCGGCCGGTCTGGCTCTTGCCCGAGCCCGATTCGCCCACGATGCCCAACCGCTCGCGGCCCAGGCTGAAGCTGACGCCGCGCACCACCTCGGTCCAGCCGCCGGCACTGGCCGCGTCGCGGGTGGGGTAGGCCACCCGCAGGTCTTTGAGGGTCAACATCGGGTTCTCGCGCAGTCGATAAAACTTACAGGCAAAGCTGCCGGTTTGGCATCAAAGGCACAAAACCTCACAAAATCAACAGCCTGCGGTGCGTGGCCTGAATGTTGCTCATATTCTTGCATCGCGGCTTGCCCGCCCGTCCGATCCAAGGAATTGCCATGAACAAGATTCTCACCCACAGCTTGCTGGCCCTGGGCGCTGCGCTGTCTGTCGGCTCAGCCAACGCCACGGTGATCGACTTCTCATCGGCTCCCGGGGGTTGCAACGCTTCGTACAGCGAATCGGGCGTGACCTTCTCCGCCGGTCCGGATGGCGTCACCGCCTCCAATTTTGGCCCCACCCCGAACACCACCCCGGGCCTGATTTCCTGCAACAGCGGCAATTTCTCGCCCACCACGGCGCTGTTCAGCAGTGCCTTCTCTGGCGCCATCTCGGTCGATTTGGGTGACTTCAACGCAGACGCCGACGACATCTTCCTGCGGCTGTTCGACGCCGGCAACATGTTGCTGGCCTCGGACACTTTTCATCTGGACGCCAGCTTCATCGGCATGCACACCCTGACCGCCAATGCGGCGAATGTTGCGTACGCCGTGTTCGGCGGTGTCGGCGCCGTTGGCAGCAGCGTGTATGCGGACAACTTCACCTTCAACAGCCAGCAGACCGTGCCCGAACCGGGCGCCCTGCTGTTGGTGGGCACCGCGCTGGCCGGGCTGGCACTGCTGCGCCGCCGTCAAGCCTGACGGCTGTTTGAAGCGGGCGTTGCCCGCCACCAAGCACATCCGCGCTCGGGCGGATTTTTCATGCCCGCGCCGGGCGTTGCGGCCGTCAGTCTGCCGCTTTCGGGTCGAGCGCATCACGCAGCCCGTCGCCCAGCAGGTTGAAGGCCAGGCTGACGGTGAAGATGGCCGCGCCGGGGGCGGCCGCCACCCACCATTGGTCGAGCACGTACTGGCGGCCGGCGGCGATCATGGCGCCCCACTCGGGCATGGGTGGCTGCGCGCCCAGGCCCAGAAAGCCCAGGCCCGCCGCGGTGAGGATGATGCCGGCCATGTCCAGCGTGACGCGCACGATCACGCTGGGCAGGCACAGCGGCACGATGTGGCGCAGCACGATGCGCGCGGGCGAAGCGCCGATCAACCGCACGGCGGCGATGTAGTCGGCCCGCGCGATGCTCAGCGTCTCGGCGCGGGCGATGCGGGCATAGGGCGGCCAGCTGGTGATGGCGATGGCCAGCACCGCGTTCTCGATGCCCGGGCCCAGCGCAGCGACGAAGGCCAGCGCCAGGATCAGCTTGGGAAAGGCCAGGAAGATGTCGGTGATGCGCATCAGCGCCGCATCGACATAACCTCCGGCGTAGCCGGACACCGTGCCCACCAGCAGCCCGATGGGCGCGGCCAGTACGGCCACCAGCACCACCACATACAGCGTGATGCGGCTGCCGTACAGCAGGCGGCTGAGGATGTCGCGGCCCTGGTCGTCGGTGCCGAACCAGTGCGCGGCCGACGGTGGCAGCAGGCGTTCGGTGCGCAGGTCGCCCACGCTGGGCGCGTAGGGCGCGATCAGCGGCGCCAGTGCGGCCAGCACCACCAGCAGCAACACGATCACCAGCCCCACCATCGCCAGCCGGTTGCGGCTGAAGCTGCGCCAGCCGGCGTACCAGCGGCCCAACGCGGCCTG
>JANOAQ010000611.1:0-4095 GCA_031411195.1 Burkholderiaceae bacterium
CACTGGCCTTGCTTTCGCCCAGCACCCAGCGCACCGCGTCCATGATGTTGGACTTGCCGCAGCCGTTGGGCCCCACCACACCCACCCGCTGGCCGGGCAGCTGGAAGGTGGTGGGCTCGGCAAAAGACTTGAAGCCCGAAAGCTTGATCTGGTTCAGACGCATGCGCGAGGGGGCTCAGTTGGCAGCCGGCCGGCTGGGGCCGAACCGATGCAAGTGTTTGATTCGTATGGCTTTATCGCGCCAAAACCAAGGGGCATGTGGCACTGGATGATAGCATCGCGGCCCTCCAAGACTGCCCATGGGCGCCGCCCCGCCGGCCCCCGTCACGCCATGGCCAAAAAAGCCGCCACCCCCGCCGGTACCGCGCGCAAGTCACGCCCGATGCCGCCCAACCCGCCCAGCGCGCCCAGCAAGGAACTGCACGTCTTCGACAACCCCACGCCGGGGCGCGACTACGTCGTCCAGTTCCAGGTGCCCGAGTTCACCTGCCACTGCCCGCTAACCGGCCAGCCCGACTTTGCGCACTTCACCATCGACATGATTGCCGACCAACTGTGCATCGAGTTGAAAAGCCTGAAGATGTACTTCTGGAGCTTTCGCAACGAGGGCGTCTTCCATGAGAAGGTGAGCAACACCATCCTCGACGACATCGTGGCCGCCACCGACCCGCGCTTCATCCGCATCACCGCCAAGTGGTATGTTCGCGGCGGCATCTACACCAACGTGATCGCCGAGCACCGCCAGAAGGGCTGGAAGCCCCAGCCCGCGGTGGACCTGCCGTCGATGCCGATGGAGCGCGGGCTGCTGGGGTGATGCCCCCGCCGGTGCCGGGTGCGCCCTCGCCGCGCACCCACTGGCCGGCCGTGCTGGCCGCGTCACTCGGTGGCGTGGCGGTGGGCATGAACGTGGGAAAGGTCCGCTGGCCCTGCCCACCCTTCGCGATGAACTCGGCTTGAGCCTGGTGCAGGCCGGCTGGGTGTCGTCGATGTTGACCACCCTGGCCATCATGGCCGCCCTGGCCTTCGGGCTGGCCGCCGGCCGCATCGGCGCGCTGCGCATGGTGCTGGGTGGGCTGGCCTTGAGTGCGCTGGCCTCGGCAGTGGGTGCCTGGGCACCGGCAGTTGGGGCGGGATCGGTCGGTGCCGGCTCGCCGTTCACCTGGCTGCTGGCCACCCGGTTTTTTGAAGGGGCGGGCTTTCTGGCGGTGTCGGTGGCCGGCCCGGCCCTGGTCAGCGCGGCGGCCGCCCCGCAAGACCGCCGCTTTGCGCTGAGCGTGTGGGCCGCCTACATGCCGGCCGGTGCGGGCCTGGCCATGGCCTTGTCGCCCTTGCTGCTGCCCACCCTGGGCTGGCGCGGCTTGTGGGGGGTGACGGCAGCCGTGCTGTTGCTGGCAGCGGCCCTGGCGGCAACCCAACGCCGCTGGTACGCGCCTGCCGGCGCCAGCATCCATTCCGCCGGTGCCGTTGACACCACCGGCACATCCTTGGCCATCCTGCGCCAGCCCCTGCCCTGGTTGCTGGCCCTGGCCTTTGGCGTGTGGGCCATCCAGCACTTTGCGCTGATCGTGTGGCTGCCCACCTTCTTGAAAGAGCAGCGCGGTCTGAGCGCCGGCTGGGTCGCCGTGTTGACCGGTGTGATGCTGCTGGCCTGCGTGCCGGGCAACCTGTTGGGCGGGCTGCTGCTGCAGCGCGGTGTGGCGCGCGGGCCGTTGGTGGCCGTCGCCCACACCCTCACCGGCCTGTGCGGGCTGGGTTTCTTCTTCGATGGCTTTGGTGACGGTCTGCGCTACGGCCTGTGCGTGGCGCTGAGCTTCATCGGCGGCGTGATCCCGGCGGCGGTGATGAGCAGCTCCACTGTGCTGGCGCGCAACCCGCGACAGATCAACGCGATGCAGGGCCTATGCAGGGCTCGCAATTGGGTCAGGGCGTGGGCACGCCCCTGATCGCGGCGGTGGTGGCGGCCAGCGGCAGCTGGGCATCGGCGCGCTGGGTGACCGCTGGCGCCGCAGTGCTGGGCATCGGCCTGGGACTGTTGGCCTGGGGCGTGGAACGCCGCCTGGCGCTGCGCGGCCAAGCAGCCTGAACCACGGCGTCGCGCAGGCGACAGGTGCTGCCGCTGCAGCGATGCCAGCATGGGTTTTGATGAACTCACCTCCGCTGGCCATGACCGACTACACCACCTTGCTGTACGAGCAGCCCGCGCCCGGCGTGGCCCGCATCGTGATGAACCGCCCGGCGGCCCGCAACGCCCAGAACCTGCAGATGGGCTACGACCTCAACGCCGCCTTCGACCGCGCGGTGCTGGACGACGGCATCAAGGTCATCGTGCTGGCCGCGGCCGATCCGCACTTTTCATCCGGCCACGACCTGCGCGGCGACGGTGGCGTGGTGCTGGGCCAGCAGCCCACCGTGTCGAATTGGGGTGGCTTTGCCCAGCCCGGCGCGCACGGCCGCTTTGCACGCGAGCAAGAGATTTATCTTCAGAACACCCGCCGCTGGCGCAACCTGCCCAAGCCCACCATCGCCGCCGTGCAGGGCCGCTGCATCGCAGGCGGGCTGATGCTAGCCTGGGCCTGTGACCTGATCGTGGCCAGCGACGACGCGCTGTTCTGCGACCCGGTGGTGACCATGGGCGTGTGCGGGGTCGAGTGGTTCGTGCACCCCTGGGAGCTGGGCCCACGCAAGGCCAAGGAGTTTCTCTTCACCGCCGACAACTGGTCGGCGCAGGAGGCGCACCGCCTGGGCATGGTCAACCGCGTGGTGCCCCGCGCCGACCTGGAAACCGAAGTGCTGACCCTGGCCAAACGCATCGCCGAGAAGCCCGCCTTTGCGCTGGCGATGACCAAGCAGGCCGTCAACCAGACCATGGACATCATGGGCCAGCAAAGTGCGGTGGACCAGGCCTTCTCGCTGCACCACCTGTGCCACGCCCACAACGTGCAGCAGTTCGGCACGGTGGTCGATCCGGCCGGCATGCCGGCGGCGGTGGCCAAGCGCTGATCCATCAGAATCGGGGCATGCCCGACGCCCCCTCCCTGCCCGCCGGCCTGGTTTACGGCCGCATTGCCGCCCAGGTGACGGTCACCGACATCGCGCGGGCGCTGGATTTCTACGTGGGCCTGCTCGGCCTGCACAAGGTGTTCGAGAACGGCCATCCGGTGGGCTTTGTCATCCTCGAACGGCAAGGCGCCGAGTTGCACCTCTGCCTGGACCCGCAGCACCAGGCCACCGGCCAGAACGTGGCCCACTGGATGGTGAACGACGCCACCGCCTTGCACGACCACCTGGTGGCCCACGGCGTGCCCATCGTCAAGGGCCTGCGCGATGCCAACTACGGCCTGCGCGGCTTTGTATTTGCCGATCCCGACGGCAACCGCATCGACGTGGGTCAGGACATCTGAAGCCATTTATGCCCGAACTGCGCCAACAAGCCCGCCCCGCCGCACTGCCGGCCGCCCCCACCGGCCGGCCCGACTACCAGAAGTACGACGTGGCGGTGCACAAGAGCGCCATCGACGGCTTTGGCGCCTTTGCGGCCGAAGCCATCCCCGCGCACCGTAAGATCGGCGAGATCCGTGGCGAGACTATCAGCGTCTCGGAAGCCCGCCGCCGCGCGGCCGGTCAGGCCCGCATCATGATCGTAGAGATCTCGGCCAAGAAGGCGATCGACGCCTCCAAGAGCAGTGACCCGATGCGCTTCACCAACCACCGCTGCAGCCCCAATGCGCGGCTGCAGATACGCGACGGGCGGGTGGAGTTCTACGCGCTGCGGGTCATCGAACCCGGCGAAGAAATCACCGTCGACTACGGCCAAACCCACCACGAGGGCAAGCTGGCCTGCCGCTGTGGGGCACCCAACTGCATCGGCTGGTTGTAGCTTCAGGAACTGAACGCTGTTCGCCGTGCGTACCTACGCGTGGACATTCGTGCGATTGCGGTGGCGAATGCCGTGGCGATTGCGGTGGCGGCCAAGCCGAGGCCGTGGGGCCGTTCAGGGCCTGCCCCGCGAGCACACGTCACGGGGCCAGCCCAACCGACGCACCGCAGCCGCGCCTCGCGTGACACGCCCTGCCCGGCCCCACGGCCCCGGCCTGG
>JANOAQ010000612.1:0-10474 GCA_031411195.1 Burkholderiaceae bacterium
TTGCCCGTCACGCCATGAGGCTGTACGCGCGGGCGGCCCGCGGCCTGGTTGGCGCCCTGCTGCCGCTGGGCTTCCTGGGCTTCTTTGGTTTCCCTGGCGCCACGGCGGCCCCTGTCACCGTGCGCGACGACGCGGGCCAGGCCCTCACCCTGCCGGACCCGGCCCGGCGGGTGGTGGCCATCGCGCCCCACCTGGCTGAACTGGCCTTTGCCGCCGGCGGCGGCGGCCGCCTGGTGGGCGTGATGCGCTACAGCGACCACCCGCCCGAAGCCGCCAAGCTGCCCATCATCGGCGACGCCTTCGCCGTCAACCTGGAGGCGGTGGCCGCACTCAGGCCCGATCTGATGCTGGTCTGGCGCAGTGGCATCAACCCGCGCCAGCAGCAGCGCCTGGCCACGCTGGGCCTGCCGGTGTTCAACAACGAGATCACCACGGTGGACGGCATCGCCGACACCCTGCGCCGCCTGGGCGTGTTGTTCGGCACCAGCCCGGTGGCTGAAGCCGCCGCCGTGTTGACCGAGCAGCGCTGGCGCGCCCTGCGCGAGCGCTATGCCAGCCGGCCGCCGGTGCGGGTGTTCTACCAGTTGTGGCACGAGCCGCTGATGACGGTGAACCGTGGCCACCTGATCGATCAGGCCATCACGGCGTGTGGTGGCGTCAATGTGTTTTCCGGTCTGCCGAGCCTGACGCCCACGGTGGGCTGGGAGGCCGCCGTCACCGCCGATCCGCAAGTGGTGGTGACCGGCGGCGAGCCCAACGAGCCGGCCCACCTCGAAGGCTGGTTGCGCTTCGCCCGTGTGGCTGCGGTCAAGAACAAGCAGCTGGTGGCCCTGCCCGGCCACCGCCTGGCGCGCATGACACCGGCTTTCGTCGATGGCGCCCAGGCGCTGTGCGAGGCCATCGACCGCGCCCGGCCACGCTGACAGCGCCAGCCAGATTCAGTCAGCCACCCAGTAACCGCCCACGTTGCGCCAGCCGCAGCCGTACACCTGGGCCAGCAGCGGCGCCTGGATCAAGTCGACGCACGGTCCGGCCCGCCAGTGGCCGTCGCCCAGAAGCGCCAACACATGGGTGGCGGTGCGGGCGATCCAGTTCACATCGTGGGCGGTGATGATCAAAGCCGCCTCGGCGTCGGGCCCCACCAGGCGGGTGAGCCAGCGCGCCACTTGGGCCTGGTGGGCCGGGTCTTGAAACGACACCGGTTCGTCCATCAGCATCAGTGGTGCACCCTGCAGCGCGCACTGGGCCAGGGCGATGCGCTGGCGTTCACCGCCCGACAACTGCATCACGCCGCGCGCGGCCAGCCATTGCGCGTCCAGGTCAGCCAGCAATTGCGGCGCGCGCAGTGCACCGGGGCGCACGGTCGACAATTCGAGCAAGCGCTGAACACTCAGGGGAAAGCGGTCCAGCGCCTGTTGGGGCGCGTAGGCGCGGGCCCAGGCGGCGTCGGCCGCCGGCCAATCGGCCTGCGGGCGGCCCAGCCAGCGCACGCTGCCAAGGCGCTCGGGTACGGCCAGGCCGGCCAGGGCGCGCAGCAAGGTGCTTTTGCCCGCCGCGTTGCGGCCGATCACGCACCAGCGCTGGCCGGGCTGCACTTGCCAATCCAGGCCCACGACCAAGGGGCGGCCGGCGGCCCGCAGGCTCAGGCCCTGGGTTTCCAGCAGCGGCACCGGCGCTCTGGCACTCATCGGCTGTTCCGGGCCAGGATGGCGATGAACAGCGGCGCACCCAACAGGGCCATCACCGCACCCACCGGCAGCTCCAGCGGCGCCACCACGGTGCGTGCCACCAGATCGGCCAGGGTCAGCAGCGCCGCACCGCCCACCGCACTCATCCAGGCCAGATCGCGCACACGTTGCACGCCCACCAGTCGCAGCGCCTGGGGCACCACCAGGCCCACGAAGCCGATGGCACCGGCACTGGCCACTGCCAGCCCGGCCGCCAGCGAGGCGCCCACCAGCAGCAACAGGCGCAGGCGCCGCACCGGCTCGCCCAACAGGGCAGCCACCTCGCTGCCCAGCTGCAGGCGGTCTATGGCGGTGTCGCGTGACGTGAGCAAGCCGGCAAAAGCCAATGCCGCGCCGCCACACAACCAGCCGCCCTGGGCGCCTGACAGGTCACCGACCAGCCAGAAGATGGCGCCACGCAACTGCTGATCGGGTGTGATGGCCAGCAGCAGCGTGGCCACCGCGCCGCAAAGCGACGCCAGCATGGCGCCGGTGAGCACCAGCCGGGGCGAAGCGTCGTCGGTAGCGGCCATTGCGGCGCGGGTCAGTGCCAGCAAGGCCGCGCCTGCGGCCAGTGCGCCCAGCGCGGCGCCCAGCCACAGGCTGACACCGGCCATCAGCGCCAGCAAACCACCCACCGACGCGCCGCCCGACGTGCCCAGCACATACGGGTCGGCCAGCGGGTTGCGAAGCAGCACCTGCATGGCCAGGCCCGACAGCGCCAGCAGCGCACCCACACCCAGGGCGGCCCCCACGCGAGGTGCACGCAGGGCCACGATCAACCCCCAGTCAAGGCCGGCGCTGCCCAGCGCCAGGGCGGCACCCACGGCCAGGCCCAGCGCGAGAAGCAAGGCCAGCGCCAGGGAGGTGAGGCGCGCGCCCGTCAGGCCCATGCGATGCAGCCCGCCATCAGCCGGGCAGACGCCAGCGCAGGCCCACCAAGGCCGTGCGCCCACCGGTGGGGTAGGTGCGCGCCAGTTGGTAGTCCTTGTCGCCGGCGTTGTCGATGCGCAGGTCGAGCATCAGATCGGCCGTCAAAGCCCGCTCGGCGCGCAGGTTGACCACGCCATAACCGCCCATGCGTTGCGTGTTGGCAGCGTTGTCGTAGCGCGCACCGGCGGCCTGCAGATCCAGCCCGAGGCCCCAGCCCGCCCATGCGGTGCTGGCGCCCAGGCTGGCCAGGGCGCGGGCGCGGCGCGCCAGCAGCTTGTTGGTGTCGAGGTTGCGCGGGTCGTGGTAATCGATCGAGCCGTGCAGCAACACGCCGGCCAGCTTGCTGCGGCCCGCCAGCGTGAGGCCTTCGTAGCGCACCCGGCCGGCGTTTTCATAACAACCAAAGGGTGAGGCGCAGGGCCCCGCGTTGCCGAAGAGGATCAACTGCTTGACCTGATTGCGCCAGACGGTGGCGCTCAGCTCGCTGCCCGCTTCAGCCCAGCGAAGGCCCAGTTCGACATTGCGCGCCGTTTCGGGCTGGAGCGTGGCCACACCGTATTCGCTGAAGCGCTGGTACAGCGTGGGCGCACGGAAGGCCGTGGCCGCCGAGGCCGTCACCCGCCAGGCCGGCCGCACCTGCCAGCCCCAGGCCAGGCTGCCGGTGGGCTGGCTGCCGAACTCACTGTCCTGGTCGTGCCGCACATGCGCCTGCAGGGCGTGCTCGCCAAACTGGGCGCGCCAGCCCAGGGCCAGGGCGTTCTGGGCGCGGCGGCCCTGCAGCGTGGACGAAAACTGGGTGGCCGGGTTCAGCAGTTCATCCTCGCGCCGCTCCAGCGTGGCGCTGAAGTGGTGGGCCCCGACCCGCTGGCCTTGCTGCAGCACGAAGTTGCGCAGCGTGGTTTCGGTGCGGTAGTACGACGGCTGCGATTCATAGGTGTTGCGCGATTCACCCAGTTGCAGCCGCGTGTCGGCATCGGCCGACCACTGGCCCTGCCAGCTCAGGCCGGCAGTGCGCAAGGTTTGCCGGGCCACATCGTCTGCGGTGGGGCTCTGGTCGAACTGGCCCCACAAGTTGGTGGCCATCAACGCCGCCTCGACCCGGTGGCCAGGGGCCAGCAAGGTGCCCAGGCGGGCCTGAACACCGCTGCGCCGCCAGCCGTCCTTGTCAGGGTTTGAATTGGCGGTGGCCCGCGCGTTGAAGCCCGTGCTGCGCCCTTGCGAGGCCGACAGTGCGTAGTCCAACTGCGGCGTGCCACCACTCAGCGCCGCCTGCCACTGGGCCGTGCCCTGGCTGCCGGCGATCAGCGATGCACTGCCTTGCGGCTTGCCGCTGCCGCGCTTGGTGAACAGTTGCACCACGCCGCCCACCGCATCAGAGCCGTACATCGCCGCAGCCGGGCCGCGCAAGACTTCCACCCGCTCGATCAGGTCGACCGGCAACAACTCCCAGGGGGCACCGCCGGTAGCCTGGGCGTCCACCCGCAGGCCGTCGATGTAGACGGCGGTGTGGCGCGATTCAGCCCCGCGGATGAAGACGCTGGTCACGCCGGCCGGGCCGCCGTTGCGGGCGAATTCGACCCCGGGCAGGCCGCGCAGCAGGTCGGCCACGCAGGTGGCGCCGCTGCGCTCGATGGCGTCGCGCTCCAGCACCGACACATCGGCCAGCACCCGCGACAGCGGCTGCGGCGTGCGGGTGGCGGTGATTACCACGGTATCGGCTGGATTGCCCGATTGGGCGAAGGCCGGCGAAATGGCCAGGCAGGCCATGGCAGCCAGCGCCACGCGCGCAGGCCGGCGGGCACGCAGGCCCGAGGTGACTTTCGACATATTGGAAGATGAACCAAAGAAGATCGCGCCTGGCTGCTTCCCCGCAGCCGGGCACCTCACGGCGGCCACCCCTGGGCGACACACCACCTTGTTGGCCGGTATCCGGGCTGGCGGAAACAACCCCTGTGGCCTTCCCGGCCGCAAGCGCTGCCAGTGGCGTCAGACACAGGAGCGGTGGCGTCACCCATGAAGGATCGACCGCGTCCGCTTACCGTTGCGGGGGCAGCGCAGGTTGGGCAATCAGCCCGAGGGGCCATTGCCTTTCTGCTTCCCGTTTAACCTGGCCGACTCGACGGGCGGCCAGAGCACCAACAGGGCGGCATGCTAACCCAGCGGTGCTTGCAGGCACCTGACCGACCCAGGGCACAACGCCCCCGAATGCGGCGTGGTCGCCCACGTGGCTGGCACCTACAATTGGGCGCTCAACTGGAGGCGTCGCAAGGCATGTCAAGACTCGAGGATCTCGCCGAGCGCATTGAACGCCTGGTGCTGCGGCATGAGGAGCTCAAGCGCACCAATGCCTTGCTCGTAGCCGAGTTGGGGTCCGTCACCAGCGAGCGTGACAGCCTGCGCTCGCGCCTGGCCGCCGCCCGGGCCCGCATCGACGCCCTGCTCGACCGCCTGCCGGCCGAGCCGGCGGTGGCGGCGGTCGTTGCGCCGGCGTCCATGATCAAACCCGCCGCAAGCGACGCCGCATGAAACAGATCGAAGCCACCATCCTCGGCCAGAGCTACATGCTGGCTTGCCCGCCCGACGGCGAAGCCCTGCTGCTCGAAGCGGTGGGCATAGTCGATCGCGAGATGAGCAACATCCGCGATGCTGGCAAGGTCAAGGCCCGAGAGCGCATCGCCGTGCTCACTGCCCTGAACCTGGCCTACCAGAAGGCCGAAGCGGGCCACGCGCCGACGCCCGCACCGGCCCCGGCCGTGGTGGTCGACGCGGGCAGCCTGGATGTGGAGCACCTCATCCGCCGCATCGACAGTGCCTTGGGACACGATGGCCAGTTGCTGTGAAAAATTCGTCGCCCCCAAAGGCGCGGGGCATGCCTAGAATGGCTTCGTCCGGTGTGTTCTGTGGGCTTTATATTTCCTTGATCCGATGCTCTTTGAGCCAGGGCTTGGAACATCGCAGGGCTGGCGTGATCGTCTCGCGTCAGATGAACCCAAGGCCTTGCTGACCTCGCCCACCTGATCTCCCCCTTGGGATCAGGAATGCGGTTCACGGTTCACATCGGACACCCCCCCATGTTCTGGCTGATGAAGAGCGAGCCGGCCGAGTGCTCGATCGACGATCTGGCGCGGGCCCCGTGTCAGATCGTGCCCTGGGTGGGCGTGCGCAACTACCAGGCGCGCAATTTCATGCGCGACGCCATGGGCGTCGGCGACGGCGTCTTGTTCTACCACTCGTCGTGCGCCGAACCTGGCGTGGCGGGCCTGGCGCGGGTGGCCAGCGCGGCGTACACCGACGCCACCCAGTTTGACCCGGACAGCCCTTACTTTGATGCCAAGGCACTGCCTGGCAGCCCGCGCTGGCTGCATGTCGACGTGGCATTGGACCGCAAGACCCGCCTGCTGAGCCTGCGCGAGATGCGCCAGCGGCCCGAACTGGCCAGCCTGCGGTTGCTCAAGCCCGGCAATCGTCTGTCGATCACCCCCGTCACGCCACAGGAATGGGCCGCCGTGGTGGCCTTGCTCGACCTGCCTTGCAACCCATGATGGATTTTCTCGACCCCACCCTGGTGGCACAACTGCTGGCTCTGGGCCTGTTCACCGGCTTCCTGGCTGGCCTGTTGGGCATCGGCGGCGGCATGCTGATGGTGCCGGTGCTGACGATGATCTTCAGCCACCGCGGCATCGAGCCCGGCCTGGCCGTGAAGATGGCGATTGCCACGCCGATGGCCACCATCCTGTTCACCTCCTTGTCCAGCGTGAGGGCCCACCACCTTCGTGGCGCGGTGCGCTGGGACCTGGTGCGCCGCCTGGCCCCAGGCATCGTCGCTGGCGGATTGCTGTCTGGCGCCGGCCTGTTCACCCTGCTCAAGGGCACGGCGCTGGCGCTGGCGTTTTCAGGCTTCGTGGGCTTTTCGGCCCTGCAGATGCTGGTCAATCGAAAGCCCCGGCCAAGCCGCCAGATGCCCGGCCCTGCCGGCGCCACCGCAGCCGGCGGCCTGATCGGCCTGCTGTCCGGCCTGGTGGGCGCGGGCGGCGCCTTCATTTCGGTGCCTTTCATGACCTGGTGCAATGTGTCGATGCAGCAGGCGGTGGCCACCAGCGCGGCGCTGGGCTTTCCCATTGCGCTGTCAAACACCGTGGGCTATGTGATCGCCGGCTGGAACCTGCCGGCCAGTGTGCCCGGCGCCGTCGGCTACTTGATGGTGCCCGCCTTGGTGGTGATCGCCAGTGCCAGCGTGTTGGCCGCCCCTTTGGGCGTGCGGGTGGCCCATGCGATGGACACGGCCCAGCTCAAAAAGGTGTTTGCGCTGCTCTTGTTCGGCCTGGGCGGCTACATGGCCTGGCACGGACTGGCCGGCTGATCACCCGCCTTCGAAGCGGATGCTGGCCAATGCCACGGTGTTGCCGCCACGCCGACGGGCATCCGCCAGCGCAGTCGAGCAGGCCGAAACCAGTTCTTCGTGCCCGTGGGCAGTGTGCGGAAAACTGGCAACGCCCATGGCCACGGTGAAGCCGAGTTCCACCCCGTCGAGCATCACGATCTGCGTGGCGCATTGTCGGCGCAGGCCTTCCATGCGCGAATGCGCTGTGGCCAAGCCCACGCCAGACAGCAGGACGGCAAAGTGGTTTTCGTCCAGACGGCACGACGCATCCATCGCACGCGTATTGCCACGCAACAAGCGGCCCATGGCTTCGCAGATGCGCTCATGCGCACGGGCACCCAAGGCACTGGCTGTGTTGCTGGCCGGGTCGAGCGCCATGTAGACCAGGGCAAATTCACGGTGCTCGCGGGTGGACAGGTCGAGCTCGCGCCGCATCTGGTCGTCAAAGTGGGCTCGGCTGTTCAGGCCACTGGCTTGATCGCGCAGGTTCTGTTCGGCCAGATCGCGGCGCAACTGGTCGTTGGCCTTTTGCTGCTGCTCAAGTTGATCCAGGGCCACCCGCAACTGCGCTTCACGCTGGCGCTGCGGCGCCAGGTCTTGCCAAAGGCTGCACAGCACGCGTTGTGCGCCGATCTGGCCCACCACACGCAAGACATGGAACTCTCGCCGCTCGCCACGCAGGTCCAGTTTGTGGTCGCTGCCGAGTTGCTGGCCCTGGGCCAGGGCGGTGTGGTCTGCTGAACGCAATTGGGTTGCGGGCGCCGCATCCAGCAAATCGGCATCACACTGGCCCAGCACCTGGTCTGCGGCGTGGCCAAGCCAGGCGGCCAGGGTGGCGTTGAGCAACAAGTAGCGCCCGTCGTCGGCTGACTTGATGGCCAAGCCTTGTCCCAGCACCTGCGCTTGCGCAAGCAGCGCCTGCGCCAACGCCGAATCGGCTACCAAGCCGCTCACCTGTGCGGTTTGTGGCCGGCCAGGGCGCTCAAGGGCGGTGATGGCTGTCATGTCGGTGTGCGGCGGCTGCCAGTATGGCGAAGTAGGGCTGCTGTTTGATTTTGGTGATGGCACTGTTTTGCAGCAAGCTGAACCTCGGACGGCCCCCTAGGTTGGATCATAGCCAGCGTGCAGCCTGAAATGGCGGGACGATGCGACGAACTGATGGCGATTTGCGGCCAGCGCTGCGGCAGTGGTCAGCCCAACAGCAGTTGCATGCTGTGTTCGTACAGCGATGTCAGCGCATCAAAGCTTTGAAGCAGGGATTCACTCTCTCGCCCCAGCGTGGCCTGGGCCGCCATGCGGTCAGGGCCATCGCCTTGCCGCAAGGCATCCAAGAGGCGCTGCCACTGGCCGCGGGCACGGGCCAATCCGGCACGGATGCCGTCGGTGCTCAACGGTGCCTGCTCCAGATCGACCAAGGCGGCCTCGAACTCGCGCACCGTCTGCAGCGCGGCCGTGGCCTGGGCGGCAGCCTGCGGGCCAGGCAGCATGCCGGCCAACAGGGCCTGCTTGGCCAGGCGCTGCGACAACATGCGCTGGCGACCACTGAGGTTGACGATGCGCAGGTGCGGCTGACCATCCACCGCCTGCAAGGCCGAAGTCAGTGCATCGGCACAGGCCAGCAGGGTCTCGGCCTGGTCATCGGCAAGGGCCAGTTGCGCAGTTCGGCAGGCATCCAGCGCAACACCGTTTGCATCGAAGGTCGGCGCCAGCAAGGCAGCGCTGGCCGCCTTTGTGGCGGCCAGCATGGGCGCATGGGCGCCCTCGGGCAGCAGGGCCAGTCGCGCCAGGTTGTCATTGATGCGCTGGGCCACTTGGGCCAGGGTGTCCTCACTGCGACCCCGTGCCACCGAACGCAGGGCCATCGCCATCACGTAGCGCTGCGACAGCATGCGCAACTGGCCGGCGCGGTTGACGGCATCGGCAGCCTGCGCGGCCTCGATCAGGTGGCGTGAAACCTCGCCTACCCGCAGATTGACCTGCATTGATGCGGTGCGCAGCAGGGCAAAGGCATCGTCCTCGGTGAGTTGCTGGTGCTGCATCAGCACCCCCTTTGCGCGGTCTATCCATCTACGCTCATCCAACCGGACGTGGGCCGCAGCCAGGTCACGCAGGCCGGCTTGCCGGTGCTCGAAGTGGGGCACCGCCAAGGCCAGGGCCGCCGCCAGGCTGGCCGCATCGGGCAGCCCAGGCAACCAGGCCATCACATGCGCAGCCACCATCGCCGACCCGTCCGCCGGCACCTCCAGCCCAGCCGCCACCACCACCGGGCGGGGTGCACTGGCGGCCAGCAGGACCAGGGCCTCGAACATCGGCCCCAAGCCGCCGGGCGCCCAGGCCACGACCGCTTCCGGTGCAAGTCGGATCACTTCGCGCACCAATTGGTGGCAGGGCACGGTGGCCAGCACCTGCGTCCCGGCCGCTTGCAGGCAATCGATCAGCGGCCCGGCAGACGTCAGGGCATCGGGCGAGTCTTGGCAGACGATCAGCAGATTCATGGTGCACAAAAACACAGAGTCACCTGGGCACCATACCAAGGCTGGCAGCGACGGGTGCCTTGACGTGCAAAGCGCCTTTGCCAGCCATGCTGGCATGAATGCTGCATCGCACCACGCCATCGGGTGTGACGATGCACCCGCGCCGGGCATACGGCCGCGCCCACCGCCCACCGCCCGGTGCATTGCAACCGGCCCTGGCAGCGCCGCCGCCTGCAACCCAAGCCGCTTGCTGCCCGCCAACCACCCCTCACGCCTGAACCGTCGCCCATGCACGGGTCGATCAGGCCTTTGCATCCCAGGAGCCCCGCCATGAAGAAGATGAAACTCGTGTTGATCGGCAACGGCATGGCCGGCGTGCGCACGCTCGAAGAGCTGCTGAAGATCGCGCCCGACCTGTACGACATCACTGTCTTCGGCGCCGAGCCCCATCCCAACTACAACCGCATCCTGCTCAGCCCGGTTCTGGCCGGCGAGCAGACCATCGACGAGATCATCCTCAACCCGCTGAGCTGGTATGCCGAGCACGGCATCACCCTGCACCTGGGCAAGGCGGTGACCCGGGTCGATCGCACCAGGCGCGAGGTGGTGGCCGACGATGGTGCGGGTGGCACCATCGTGGCCGAGTACGACCGCCTGCTGATCGCCACCGGCAGCCTGCCCTTCATCTTGCCGGTGCCGGGCAAGGATCTGCAGGGCGTGATCGCCTACCGCGACATCGCCGACACCCTGACCATGATCGAAACCGCGAAAACCCATCGGCACGCGGTGGTCATCGGCGGCGGGCTGCTGGGGCTGGAAGCCGCCAACGGGCTGATGCTGCGCGGCATGCAGGTCACTGTGGTGCACATCGCGCCGTGGTTGATGGAACGCCAGCTCGACGACGTGGCCGGCGGGTTGCTGCGCCAGTCGCTGGAGGCCCGGGGCCTGAAGTTCATGAT
>JANOAQ010000613.1:0-6789 GCA_031411195.1 Burkholderiaceae bacterium
TGGTGTTCATCCCCAACTACGGCGTTTCGGTGGCCGAGACCATCATGCCCGGCGCCGACCTCAGCGAGCAGATCAGTACCGCCGGCACCGAAGCCTCGGGCACCGGCAACATGAAGCTGGCGCTCAACGGCGCGCTCACCATCGGCACCGATGACGGCGCCAACATCGAGATCCGCCAGAACGTGGGTGACGACAACATCTTCATCTTCGGCAAGCTGGCGCACGAGGTGGCGGCCATCCGCGCGGCGGGTTATCAGCCGATGCGCATCTACGAGAGCCACCCGCAGCTCAAGGCCGTGCTCGACAGCATCGCCGCCGGCGCCTTTTCGCCCGATGAGCCAGCGCGCCACCGGCCGCTGATCGACAGCCTGCTGTGGGGCGGCGACCACTACCTGCTGCTGGCCGACTACGCCGCTTACATCGAAGCCCAGCAACGGGTGGACGCGCTCTACCGCCAGCCCGAAGCCTGGGCCCGCCAGGCCATTGCCAACGTGGCCGGCATGGGGCCGTTTTCGGCCGACCGCACGATACGCGACTACGCCAGCCAGATCTGGCACGTGGACGCGCAGGCCTGAGCCCAGCCAAACGCCCGTCGAAAAAGAAGAATAGAGACAACGCCATGCTCAGCCCGCAAGACATCGATCGCCTGCGCCAGGGCCGCCACGGCGACACCTTTGCCGTGCTGGGCTGCCACCGCGACGTCGGCGGTCAAGCCTGGGTGCGGGTCTTCCTGCCGGGCGCGGCATCGGTCCAGGTGGTGGGCACGCCAGTGGCCAGGCCGCTGGGCGCGCTGGTGGCGGTACACGCCGACGGGGTGTGGGAAGGACCGGTGGCGCTGCCTGTGGGCACCTCGACCTACCAGTTGCAAGTCACCTGGGCCGACGGCATCACCCAGGTGCTGGACGACCCCTACCGCTTTGGCCCCTTGCTCGGTGAGATGGACGCCTGGCTGCTGGCCGAAGGCACCCACCTGCGGCCCTACGAAGTGCTGGGCGCCCTGCCCCGCCAGCATGAAGGCGTGGCCGGCACCGGCTTTGCGGTCTGGGCGCCCAATGCGCTGCGGGTCAGCGTGGTGGGCGACTTCAACCAGTGGGACGGCCGCCGCCACCCGATGCGCCTGCGCCGCGAGTGCGGCGTGTGGGAGCTGTTCATCCCAGCCGTGTCTGCAGGTGCACGCTACAAGTTCGAGCTGCTAGGCCCCAACGGCGAACTGCTGCCGCAGAAGGCCGACCCCATGGCCCGCGCGGCCGAGCTGCGCCCGGCCACCGCCAGCGTGGTGGCGCCCATGCCTGCGCCTGTGGCGCACTCGGCCGCACGCCAGGCCGCCAACGCGCTGAACGCACCCATCAGCATCTATGAGGTGCACCTGGGCTCGTGGCAACGCAAGACCGAAGAAGGCAACCGCTGGCTGAACTGGGACGAGTTGGCCACCACCCTGGTGCCCTATGCCCAAGACCTGGGCTTCAGCCACATCGAACTGCTGCCCATCAGCGAGCACCCGTTCGACGGCAGTTGGGGCTACCAGCCGGTGGGCCTGTACGCGCCCACGTCACGTTTTGGCGATGGCGCGGGCTTCAAGCGCTTTGTCGATGCGGCGCACGCGGCCGGGCTGGGCGTTTTGCTCGATTGGGTGCCAGCGCACTTTCCGACCGATGCGCATGGCCTGGGCAACTTCGACGGCACGCACCTCTACGAATACGCCGACCCGCGCGAGGGCTACCACCCCGACTGGAACACGCTGATCTGCAATCTGGGCCGCACGGAGGTGCGCAACTTCCTGATCGGCAATGCGCTTTACTGGCTGGAGCGCTATGGCGTCGATGGCCTGCGGGTGGATGCCGTGGCCTCGATGCTGTACCGCGACTACAGCCGCAAGCACGGTGAGTGGATTCCCAATGTGCATGGCGGGCGCGAGAACCTTGAAGCCATCAGCTTCCTGAAACGCCTGAACGAGGTGGTGGGCGCCGAACGGCCGCAGGCCATCACGCTGGCCGAAGAATCGACGGCCTTCCCCGCCGTGTCGCGCCCCACGGATGCAGGTGGCCTGGGCTTTCACTACAAGTGGAACATGGGCTGGATGCACGACACCCTGGCCTACATGGCACGCGACCCCATCCACCGCAGCCACCACCAGGGCGAGCTCAGTTTCGGCCTGGTGTATGCCTTCAACGAGAACTTCGTGCTGCCGCTCTCGCACGACGAGGTGGTGCACGGCAAGGGCAGCCTGGTCAACAAGATGCCGGGCGACCACTGGCAGCAATTTGCCAACCTGCGCGCCTGCTACGGCTTCATGTGGGGACACCCGGGCAAAAAGCTTCTGTTCATGGGTGGTGAGTTTGCGCAGCGCCGCGAATGGAACCACGACAGCAGCCTGGACTGGCACCTGCTCGAAGCCGGTGCCGACCCGCGGCACGCCGGTGTGCAAGCCCTGGTGCGCGACTTGAACCACCTGCAGCGCAGCCAGCCCGCACTGCACCAGCGTGATTTCACCGCTGACGGCTTCGAGTGGATCAGCCACGACGATGCCGCGCACAGCGTGCTGGCCTGGGTGCGCCACGGAGAAGGCGCTGCGCCGCCGGTGCTGGTGGTGTGCAACCTCACGCCCGCGGTGCGCCCGAGCTACCTCGTGGGCGTGCCGCGCGAGGGCAACTGGGTGGAGCGGCTGAATACCGATTCGGCCCACTACGGCGGCAGCAATGTGGGCCAGCCCTTCGGTTCGGTGAGCAGCCAGGCCATCGCTGCCCACGGCCGCCCGCAGTCCATCAGCCTGACCTTGCCGCCCCTGGCCACGGTGTTTCTCGAATGGACCGCCTGATCGACGCTCCCGGCAGCGAGGTACCGCTGCCACCCGCCGAGCGGGTACCGGTCGACTTGGGGCGGCCCGGCGTTCGGCCGGTGGCCCCCGTCGGCCTGGAACCTGGCCGCCCCTGGCCGCTGGGCGCGCACTGGGATGGCCAGGGCTTGAACATCGCCGTCAGCTCGGCTCATGCGCAGGCCATCGAGCTGTGCCTGTTCGATGCCAGCGGCAGGCTGGAAACCCACCGACTCAACCTGCCCGGCAACACCCTGGACGTGTGGCACGGCTACCTGCGCGCCACGCCCGGCAGCCCGCTGGGCCGGCCGGGGCAGTTGTACGGCCTGCGTGCCCACGGCCCCTGGCGGCCCGAGCGCGGCCACCGCTTCAACCCGCGCAAGCTGCTGCTCGACCCCTACGCACGCGAGATCTTCGGCCACTTCAATGCCGGCCCCGAGCATCTGGGCCACGACGGCCACCACCCGCTGCAGCCCGACCCGCGCGACAACGCCGCCACCGCGCTGAAGGCCCGCGTGGTGCACGATGACTTCGACTGGGCCGGCGACCAGCCCCCACACACCGCCCTGGCCGACACCGTGCTGTGCGAGCTGCATGTCAAGGGCTACACGCAACTGCACCCGGCGGTGCCGGCCGCCCAGCGCGGCACCTTTGCCGGCCTGGGCCATCCTGCCGTGGTGCGCCAACTGCAAAGCCTGGGCATCACCGCCGTCAGCCTGTTGCCGGTGCACTTCGTGCTGGACGAACTGCGCCTGACCAGCATGGGCCTGAGCAACTACTGGGGCTACAACACGCTGGGCTTCTTTGCGCCTTCGCCACGCCTGGCCGCGAATGCCGCCGACGCGCGCAACGAGTTTCGACGCATGGTGCGGGCGCTGCACGCAGCCGGCATCGAGGTGCTGCTCGACGTGGTGTTCAACCACAGTGCCGAAGGCGACGAGTTCGGCCCCACGGTGAGCTTTCGTGGTCTGGACAACGCCACCTGGTACCGCCTGCCACCCGACCACCGCGTGGCCTATGAAAACCACAGCGGCTGCGGCAATACGCTGGACATCCGCCAGCCCCGCGTGCTGCAGCTGGTGCTCGATGCCCTGCGCTATTGGGTGCAATCGATGCATGTGGACGGTTTCCGCTTCGACCTGGCCACCGCGCTGGGCCGGGGTGACCACGGCTTCGAGCGCGACGGCCCCTTCTTCAAGGCCTTGGCGCAAGACCCGGTGCTGGGCCCGCTGCTGGCCGGCGGCAAGCTCATCGCCGAGCCCTGGGACATCGGGCCCGGTGGCTACCAAGCGGGCAACTTTCCGCGCGGCTGGCTCGAATGGAACGACAGCTACCGCGACACCATGCGCGCCTTCTGGTTGGGGGGCGATGTCACGCGGGGGCATTTTGCGCAAGCCCTGGCGGGCTCGGCGCAGCGCTTCCAGGCCCAGCGGCGCGGGCCCGCCGAATCGGTCAACTACATCGTCTCGCACGATGGTTTCACGCTGCGCGATCTGGTCAGCCACGACTTTCGCCACAACTTGGCCAATGGTGAAGACAACCGCGACGGCCACGGCCACAACCTGAGTTGGAATTGCGGCATCGAAGGCGAGACCGACGACCCCGAGGTGTTGCACCTGCGCGGCCGCCTGCAGCGCGCCCTGCTGGCCACCCTGCTGCTGAGCCAGGGCACGCCCATGCTTGCTGGCGGCGACGAGGTCGGTCACAGCCAGCGCGGCAACAACAACCCCTATTGCCAGGACAACCCCATCACCTGGATCGACTGGACGCGTGCCGATGAAGGCCTGCGCGCCTTCACCGCGCAAGTGCTGGCCTTGCGTCGCCAGTGGCTGCCCTTGCGCCCCCGTTGGTACACCGGCCTGGCCGATGCCCGCGGCCTGCATGATCTGAGCTGGCTGCGCCGGGTTGGCAAACCACTTGATGACTGGGACTGGACCCAGTCCGCCTCGCGCGTGCTGGGCGCAGCCATCGGTGCACCGGGCCGGGGTGAGCGGCCGCTGCTGATGCTGTTCAACGCCGAGCCGCGCGACACCGAGTTTCAACTACCGGCTGGCCCCTGGCAGGTGCTGCTGGACAGCAGTGACGATGCCGTCGCATCGGCTTCAGCCACCGGCTGCACCGGGCACTACAACCTTCGTGCGCGCAGCGTGGTGCTGCTGGCGGGCGCGGCCGTGCCCTTTCCATCGACCCCAATGCGCCCAGGCGCTTGAAGAGACGTACCACCATGCGCTTTCCCCGTGCCAGCGGCGTCTTGTTGCATCCCACCTCCTTGCCCGGCCCCCACGGCAGCGGCGACCTCGGGCCCGATGCGCGGCATTTCATCGACTGGCTTCACAGCGCAGGACAGACGTTGTGGCAAATGCTGCCCCTGGGTGGCATCGGCCCGGGAAATTCGCCCTACATGAGCAGTTCGGCCTTTGCCGGCAATGTGCTGCTGATCGACCTGGCCGAGTTGCAGCAGCGCGGCTGGCTACCGAACGACGCCTTGGCCGAGCCGCCCACAACCGAAGCACGGCGGATCGACTTTGCGAGCATGGTGCCCTTTCGCTTGGGCTGCCTGCGCCAGGCGGCCCGCCACTTCGCCACGTCGACCTACGCGGCCGATCGCGCCGAGTTCAGCGCCTTCTGCACGGCACAAGCCGATTGGCTGGACGACTACGCCCTGTTCATGAGCCTGTGCGACGCCACCGGCTGGGCCGATTGGTGCACCTGGTCACCCGGCCTGGCCCGGCGCGAGCCTTCAGCCTTGATCGCGGCGCGCCAGCACTACGCCGCCGACATCCAGTTCTGGCAGTTCTGCCAATGGGCCTTCTTCCGCCAGTGGGCGGCGTTGCGCAGCTACGCCCACAGCAGGGGCGTCAAGATCGTCGGCGATGCGCCCATCTTCATCGCCTACCAAAGCGCGGAAGTGTGGGCGCGGCAAGACTTGTTCGAGTTGGACACCACCGGCCGGCCCACCGTGGTGGCTGGTGTGCCGCCTGACTACTTCAGCGCCACCGGACAGCGCTGGGGCAACCCCTTGTACCGCTGGCCAGCCCATGCGGCTGAAGGGTACGCCTGGTGGATACAGCGGGTGCGCCGCACGCTGGAACTGGTGGACATCGTGCGCATCGACCACTTCAGAGGCTTTGCCGACTACTGGGAAATCCCGGCCAGCGCGCCCACCGCCGTCGAGGGGCGCTGGCTGCCCGGTCCCGGCATGGCCTTGTTCGACGCCATTGCCGCCACGCTGGGCCCGGTTCCGGTCATCGCCGAAGACCTGGGCGTGCTGTCGCCAGCGGTGAAGGATCTGCTGGCCGCCAGCGGCTTTCCTGGCATGGCCATCCTGCAGTTCGCCTTTGCCGACGATGCCCTGAATACCTTCTTGCCACACAACCACAGGCAACACAGCGTGGTCTACACCGGCACCCATGACAACGACACCAGCGCCGGCTGGTGGGCCGCCGCCAATGACCACGAACGCCACCACGCCCGCGCCTACCTGGGTACCGACGGCCACGACCTGCCCTGGGCGCTGATGCGGGCGGCTGCGGCCTCGGTGGCCGACACGGTGGTGCACCCGATGCAGGACATTCTGGTATTGCCCACAGCGTGCCGCATGAACCTGCCTGGCAGCGAATCAGGCTGGTGGACGTGGCGCTTCGAATGGCGCCAGGTACACCCCTGGCACGGCCAGCGCCTGGCCGACATGACCCGCCTCTTCGGCCGGGCTTGAACCCAGCCTAACGACAAAGGGCGCCGCAAGGCGCCCTTTGTACGTTTCCAGCGGGCGCCGCGGATCCGGCTTCGCCGGGCCGCTGGGGCCGCCCCCCTGGGGGGGAGCGCCGCAGGCGCGTCGGGGGGGAGAGTACGTTTAGTTCAAAGGCACTTTCTTGCCGTCCTTGTAGACGTACAAGGTCATGGCCGGGTTCTTCAGTTCACCGTCGGCTTCGAAGCCCACCTTGGTCGTCACGCCCTGGTAGTTGGCCTCGAACAGC
>JANOAQ010000614.1:0-4101 GCA_031411195.1 Burkholderiaceae bacterium
AACGGCCTGTACGAGTGCATCCTGTGCGCGAGCTGTTCCACGAGCTGCCCGAGCTTCTGGTGGAACCCCGACAAGTTCGTCGGCCCCGCCGGTCTGTTGCAGGCCTACCGCTTCATCGCCGACAGCCGCGACGAAGACACCGCTGCGCGGCTGGACAACCTCGAAGACCCGTACCGCCTGTTCCGCTGCCACACCATCATGAACTGCGTCGACGTTTGCCCCAAGGGCTTGAACCCGACCAGGGCCATCGGCAAGATCAAGGAATTGATGGTGCGCCGCGCCATCTAAGCGCGCTGCCTTTTCGCCCACGATTCAGCCCACAGCAAGCCCGGCCATGCACACTGAAGTGGACCTGAACGCACCGGTCGGTGCTACCGAACTCAGTCGCTTGAAATGGCGCTGCCGACGGGGCCTGCTGGAAAACGACTTGTTCGTCGAGCGCTTCTTCCGCCGATTCGAGGCTGATCTCACGATCGGCCATGCGGTGGGGCTGCAAGCGCTGATGGACCTGGCCGATAACGATTTGCTGGATTTGTTGCTGGCCAGGCGCGAGCCCGACCAGGCCCTGGCTTCGCCCGAGGTGGACGAGGTGCTGGGCATGCTGCGTGCTAGATGAGCAAGGGCCAAGCCACTTGGCCGACTGCGTAGAACCTGTGATCAAAAAAGGGAAAGCCCATGACCCCCTCAGACGTGAAAGCCACCCTGTCGTTCTCGGACGGCAGCCCCAGCATGGACCTGCCCATCTACAAGGGCAGCATCGGTCCGGATGTGATCGACATCCGCAAACTGTATGGCCAGACCGGCAAGTTCACCTATGACCCGGGTTTTCTGAGCACCGCTTCGTGCAACAGCACCATCACCTACATCGACGGTGACAAGGGCGAACTGCTGTACCGCGGTTACCCCATCGAGCAACTCGCGGTGCACTGCGACTTCCTCGAAACCTGCCACCTGCTGCTGTACGGAGACCTGCCCGACGCCAAGCAGAAGGAGGACTTCACCGCCCGCGTGACCAACCACACCATGGTCAACGAGCAGATTCAGTTTTTCCTGCGCGGTTTCCGCCGTGATGCGCATCCGATGGCGGTGATGACGGGGCTGGTAGGGGCTTTGTCGGCCTTCTACCACGACAGCACCGACATCAATAACCCCCAGCACCGTGAGATCGCGGCCATCCGCCTGATCGCCAAGATGCCTACGCTGGTGGCCATGGCGTACAAGTATTCGGCTGGTCAGCCTTACATGTACCCCAAGAACCAGCTTTCATACGCCGGCAACTTCATGCACATGATGTTTGCAACCCCGTGTGAAGACTATGTGGTCAACCCGGTGATCGAGCGGGCCCTCGACCGCATCTTCATCCTGCACGCCGATCACGAGCAGAACGCGTCCACGTCCACCGTGCGCCTGTGTGGCTCGTCGGGAACCAACCCGTTTGCCGCGATCGCGGCCGGTGTGGCCTGTTTGTGGGGCCCTGCCCACGGCGGCGCCAATGAAGCCTGTCTGAACATGCTGGGTGATATCCAGGCCATGGGCGGCGTCGAGAAGATCGGCGACTTCATCAAGCAGGTGAAAGACAAGAACTCCACCGTCAAGCTGATGGGCTTCGGCCACCGGGTCTACAAGAACTACGACCCGCGCGCCAAGCTGATGCGTGAAACCTGCCATGAGGTGCTGGGCGCCCTGGGCCTGCAGAACGACCCGTTGTTCAAGCTGGCCATGGCGCTGGAAAAGATCGCCCTGGAGGACGACTATTTCGTCTCGCGCAAGCTTTACCCGAACGTCGACTTCTACTCCGGCATCGTGCAGCGCGCCATCGGTATCCCGGTGAGCCTGTTCACTGCCATCTTCGCCCTGGCCCGCACGGTGGGCTGGATCGCCCAGCTCAACGAGATGATCAGCGACCCCGAATACAAGATCGGCCGTCCGCGCCAGTTGTTTGTCGGCGCGACACAGCGCGAAGTCAAGCCGCTGGCCCAGCGTTGATCCTGGGTAGTTCAGGCGGGCTGCACGGCGCTGTCGGATAAAAAGGGGCCCGCGCGGCCCCTTTTTCATCTGCGCATGGCATCCGACGCCAGGCGCACCACCAGGCGCCCAACCTCGGCCAGGCTGGCCTCTCGCACTGGAAAGTCGGCAGTGCTGCTGCGGATGAATGCAGCCACCACCCAGGCATCACCTGTGGGAGACCACACCACGCCCACGTCGTTGGACGAGCCCAGGTCGCTGGTGCCGGTCTTGCTGGCAATCGACCAGCCGGCAGGCAAGCCGGCCTTGAGTCGCCGGTCGCCAGTGACACTGGCCTGCAGCCAGGTCTTGAGCTGCGCCCGCTGCGCGGGTGGCAGCCCATCGCCCAACAGCAGGCGCTGCAGGCTGTAAGCCATGGCACGAGGCGAACTGGTATCCAGGACACCCAAGGGATCGGGCGCGTTCATCGCCGGCTCGGTGCGGTCCAGGCGAGTGACTTCGTCGCCCAGGCTGCGCATGTAGGTGGTGAATGCGGCCGTGCCGCCCAGGCGGGCAATCAGAAGATTGGCCGCCGTGTTGTCGCTGGTGGCCAGGGTGGCCGCACACAGCTCGCCGATGCGCATGCCGCCTTGCCGTGCGTTTTTTGCAGTGATGGGCGACCAGGCCATCAGATCCTTGCGCCCATAGGGGATCAGTTCATCCAGCTGCAATTGGCCATTGGCCACCTGGTGCAGCGCCTGGGCCGCCAGCAGCAGCTTGAAACTGCTGCACATCGCAAAGCGCTCATCGTCACGCCAGGTCCAACTGCGGCCACTGCCAAGCTGCACGATGCGCACTCCCAGCTGGCCACCACTGCGCTGCTCGATCGCGGCCAGCCGGACCTGCAGGGTTGCATCCAGGGCGGCCGATGCGTTGCTGGCTGAGGCCGTCTGGGCCAAGATTTTCAAGGGAGTCAGGCCCAGGCCCAGGGCAGCACCCAATCGCAGGGTTTGACGACGTTGATTCATGGCGCTGGTGTTCGTTGATTGAGAAGGTTGAACGATAGGGGGCCATTGGCCCGGCCACAAACGCGAATAATCAGGCGCTGACCCCAAAAAAACTTGAAGCTGCTGCCATGGACCTGCCCCTGAACGCCCTGCGCGCCTTTGAAATGGCGGCACGCCACCTCAGCTTTACGCGGGCGGCCGAGGAGTTGCACCTGACGCCCGCTGCGGTCAGCCAGCACATCAAGAACCTGGAGCAGCGGTTCAAGGTCAAGCTGTTTCGCCGGCTGCCACGCGGCTTGGCCCTCACCGACGAAGGCCTGGCCCTGCTGCCCACGCTGGCCGAGGCCTTTGCGCGGCTGTGCAATGCGCTGGATACCCTGCACGAGGCCCGCAATGGTCGCCCGCGTGAGCCACTGAGCGTGGGCGTGGTGGCCACCTTTGCCGTGGGTTGGCTGATGCCGCGCCTGGCCGACTTTCAAGCCAGCCACCCCTTTGTCGACCTTCGGCTCTTCACCCACAACAACCGCGTTGATCTGGCCGGCGAGGGGCTGGACTTCGCCATCCGCTTTGGGGATGGTCGCTGGCATGGCAACGATGCTGTGGAGTTGATGGCACCGCGGCTCACGCCGGCATGTGCGCCAGGGATAGCCGCCCGGCTGCGCCACCCGCGCGACCTGTGCACACAAGTGCTGTTGCGGTCGTACCGCGCAGCCGAGTGGCCAGCCTGGTTCGCCGCTGCAGGCCTGCCAGCGCCGATGCTGCGCGGCATGGTGTTCGACACTTCGCTGGCGCTGGCCGAGGTGGCTGCCCAGGGCGCGGGCGTGGCCTTGTTGCCAACCGCCTTGTTCGAGCGCGATCTGGTCAGTGGGCGGCTGGTACAGCCGTTTGACCTGGACATCGATACCGGGCGCTACTGGCTCACCCGGTTGTCGTCGCGCCGGGCCAGCCCTGCCATGCAGGCCTTTGAGAACTGGCTCACAGCCCAACTGTCAAACTGCGGGTCCAGGTCGCCATGAACAAAGGCCACCCGCAGGTGGCCCGATAGGCTGTGCTGCTGTGCTGCTGTGCTGCTGTGCTGCTGTGCTGCTGTGCTGCTGTGCTGCTGTGCTGCTGTGCTGCTGTGCTGCTGTGCAGGGGCGGCCTACAGCAA
>JANOAQ010000615.1:0-2257 GCA_031411195.1 Burkholderiaceae bacterium
GCCGCCGGCGCCTTGTGCGCGGTGCTGGGCGGCACACCCGCCCAGGTGGAAAATGCCGCCGAGATCGGCATGGAGCACCACCTGGGCCTGACCTGCGACCCGGTGGGCGGCCTGGTGCAGATCCCCTGCATCGAGCGCAACGCCATCGCCTCGGTCAAGGCCATCAACGCCGCGCGCATGGCGCTGCGCGGTGACGGCAGCCACCATGTCAGCCTCGATCAGGTGATCAAGACCATGCGCGAAACCGGCGCCGACATGATGACCAAGTACAAGGAAACCGCGCGCGGTGGCCTGGCGGTGAACATCGTCGAATGCTGATCAGCCTGGCGCCCGGGCCGGGCCCAGAACCGCCGACAGCACGCCGAAGCCCTCGCGCAGGATCACCACGTCGGCCTGAAGCGCCTGCAACTCAACCGGTGGCAACGGCGCGGCCTTGAAGGCCAACTCCAGCCGGCGCGCGGCGTCGGCAATGGCATTCATGCCCAGGGTGGACGCCGCGCCGTACAGCGTGTGGGTAATCTGGCGGGCCATGACCTGGTCGTCGTTGGCAAGGCACTGGTCCAGCCGCGTGGCGTCGATGCGGTGCCACTCGGCAAACCGTTGCAGCAGCCCCAGGTAGCGGTCTGCACGGCCGCGCAGCAGGTGCAGGCCCCGCTGCACGTCGTGGCCCGGCAGGGCGGCCAGGCGATCCAGCAATACCAGGGCCGCGACGTCGGGCGAGGGGCTGGGCACGGCAGGTGCCACCTCGGGCATCGACGGCCCGCTGGGCGCCTGGCCTGGCTCGGCGCGTGGGTCCGGTTGCCGCGCCACATCCAGCCATTTCAGCAGCATGGCGTAGAACAGGTCCACCTTCATGGGCTTGGCGATGAAGTCGTCCATGCCCGCCACCTGGCAGGCCAGCCGGTCTTCGTCAAATGCGTTGGCGGTCAGGGCCAAGATCGGCCGGGTTCTCCAGCCCGGCAGTTGGCGGATGGCACGGGTGGCCTCCAGCCCGTCCATGCCCGGCATCTGCATGTCCATCAGCACCAGGTCATGCTGGCCGGAGCTGGCCTTGGCCACGGCTTGGGCGCCATCGACCGCCGTGTCCACGGTGATCTGCAGGCCACTGAGCATGGACACCACCACTTCGCGGCTGACTTCGTTGTCCTCGGCCAGCAATACGCGGGCACCGGCATGGCGCTGGCGAAGTTGGTCTCGGGTCGATGCCAGACCGTTGGGCTGCTCTGCGGGCATCTCGCCGTGGCCCCGCTGCAGGCGGGCGGTGAACCAGAAGGTACTGCCCACGCCGGGCCGGCTTTCAACGCCCGCCTCGCCGCCCATCAACTGGGCCAGCCGGCGCGAAATGGCCAGGCCCAGCCCGGTGCCACCAAAGCGCCGGGTGGTGGACGGATCGACCTGTTCAAACGGCTGGAACAGGCGCTGCTGTTGTGCCGCATCGATGCCCACGCCGGTGTCTTGCACCGAAAAGCGCACCAGCAATTCATCACCCTGCGCTTGAATGAGCGAGGCGCCCAGCGTGACCGTGCCGCGCTCGGTGAACTTCACCGCATTGCCCGCAAAGTTGAGCATTGCCTGGCGCAGGCGCGTGGCATCGCCCCGCAGCCAGACAGGCATGCCGTCGCGCTCGATCGCCACCGTCAGGCCCTTGGCCCGGGCCGATTCGGCCACGATCGACTGCACATGGCCCAGCATCGACGCCAGGTTGAAGTTGCTGTGCTCCAGTTGCACCCGGCCCGCCTCGATCTTGGACAGATCGAGGATGTCGTTGATGATGGCCAGCAGGTGCTGGCCGGCGCTGTCGATGCGCTGCAGCCTCTGGGCCTGCTCAGGCGTGCACGGGTCGCGCCGCAGCAGGTAGTTCAGGCCGAGGATGGCATTCATCGGCGTGCGGATCTCATGGCTCATGTTGGCCAGAAAGTCGCTCTTGGCCCGGCTGGCCTGCTCGGCCCACTGGCGTGCAGCGCTCAGCTCCTGGGTGCGGCGCTCGACCAGCTCTTCCAGCCGCAGTCGGTGGTTGGCCAGCTCTAGTTCGGTCGCCTTGCGATCGGTGATGTCCTGCACCAGGCCGCTCATGAAAGCGAAGTTGCCTTGGTTGTCACGGGCCAGTTCACCCAGGACATGCACCCATCGGCGCTGGCCATCGCTGTGGCGAAACACCTCGTATGCGGCGTCGATGCGGTGATCCTCGGCCACCAGGGCCCGGTTGTACTCGTCGCGCAAGCCCTTTCGGTACTCGGGCAGCACCAGCGCGCTCCAG
>JANOAQ010000616.1:0-4994 GCA_031411195.1 Burkholderiaceae bacterium
TGGTCGACCAGTTGCTCAAGGAAATCGGCCTGGACGCTGGTGACCTGGGCCGCTTGACTGCTGGCGCCACCAGCATGCAGGCGCTGCCGCCGGCGGCTGCAACTGCCAAGGATTGAGGACCTGGCCGTGATCAAGGTCTACGTCTCCAGCGTCATCGACGCCAGTGCCGACAACGTGTGGTCGCGCATCCGCGACTTCAACGGCCTGCCGCTGTGGCATCCGGCCATTGCCGACAGCCGCATTGAAAACAACGAGCCCCCCGACCGCGTGGGCTGCATCCGCCATTTCCACACCCGCGACGGCGGCATGATCCGCGAGCGGCTGCTGGGCTTGAGCGACTTCGACTACAACTGCACCTACGAAATCCTGGAGAGCCCGATGGGCGTGTCCGACTACGTGGCCACGCTCAAGCTCACACCCATCACCGATGGCAACCGATGTTTTGCCGAATGGAGCGCAGAGTTCGATTGCGCCGAAGGCCGCGAACCCGAGTTGACCGACAGCATCGGCACGGGCGTGTTCCAGGCCGGCTTTGATGCGCTGAAACGCCACTTCGGCCGGCGCTGAAGTCCCCCGGTCTCACCCGCAGTCACCTGACGAACCGCCGCCTGAAGCGATGCTGCAGAAAGTCGTCCGTTCCACCGTCATCGACGCGCCCATCGAGCGCGTCTGGGCCGTGCTGCGCGACTTCAACAGCCACGACCATTGGCACGCGGCGGTGGACACCAGCCACATCGAAGGCCAGGAGCGCAGCGACCAGGTGGGCTGCGTGCGCGCCTTCACGCTGAAGGATGGCAACCGCATCCGCGAGCAGCTGCTGACGCTGGACGACCGCGAGCACAAGAGCACCTATTGCATTGTCGACGCCACTGTTCCCTTGCAGCGTTATGTGGCCAGCGTGACCCTGAAGACCGTGACCGACGGCAACCGCACCTTCTGGCACTGGGAGAGCAGCTTCGCCACGCCGCCCGGCATGGAACGCGAGCTGCACGATCTGGTGGCCAACGGCGTTTACGAGGCCGGATTTGCCAACCTGCGCCAGCACCTGGCCGTGGGTGCAGACCGGCAAGCGCGCGGTGCGCAAGCCATGCCCACGGCATTGCCGGTGGCCAGCCGGCGCGCGGTGTTGCACCGCTACGGCTCGGCAGACGAGATCAAGCCGGAGCACGCGCAGACCGCCGCGCCCGGCCCGGGCGAGGTTCGCATTCGCCAGCGGGCCATTGGCGTCAACTTTTTCGACGTCTACCTGCGCAAAGGCTGGATGCCCGAGCTGTTGCCCTTGCCCGGCACACTGGGCATGGAGGCGGCGGGCAGCGTGGTGGATGTGGGCAGCGGCGTCAGTGGCCTGATGCCCGGTGACCGGGTGGCCTACCTGGGGCCCGTGCCAGGTGCTTACTGCAGCGTTCGCTGTGTGCCAGCCGCCTGGGTGGTGCGGCTGCCCGCTGCGGTGGAAGACGACACCGCCGCAGCCCTGCTGCTCAAGGGCCTGACGGCCGATGTCTTGCTGCGCGATCTGGGCCGGGTCGGGCCGGGCACACGCCTGCTTTTGCATGCGGCGGCCGGGGGTGTGGGCCTGATCGTGGCGGCCTGGGCTCGGCGCCTGGGCGCCACCGTCATCGGCACCACCAGCAGCGAAGACAAGGCGCGGGTGGCGCGCGAGCACGGTTGCCAGCACGTCGTCGTGACCGCGTCCTATCGGTTTGCCGATGAGGTGCAACGCATCTGCGGCGGTGCCGACGTCATCATCGACGGCCTGGGCGACGCGGCCCGTGAAGAAAATTTCAAAGCCCTGGCACCGTGCGGCCACTGGATCAGCCTGGGCCAGGCCAGCGGGCCCTTGCAGCCACTGGACCCCAACTGGCTGGTGCAAAAGTCGGTGACCTTTTCGCGGCCGGTGGTGTTCGCCTGGCTGACGTCTCACGCGCAGATGCTGGAACGCACACAACGGCTGTGGGCGGCCCTGGCCGACGGCAGCATCAAGCCGCCGCAGATTGAACGCTACGCACTGGACGCGGCCGCGCAAGCCCACGCCCGGCTTGAGTCGCGCCAGTCGGTGGGCTCGCTGGTGTTGGTGGCGTGAAGCTGGTGGCTTGAAGCCCAATCACTGACTTATCCCGCAAGGAATCCCATGATCGAGGGCATGAACCACTTCACCATCACGGCAGAAGACCGCGATGCCACGCTGGGCTTTTACTGTGGCTTGCTGGGCTTGGCAGAAGGGCACCGCCCCGACCTGGGCTTTCCAGGCGCCTGGCTTTACGCGCCGGGCCAGCCGCAGGCCGTGCTGCACGTCTATTGGGACCGCCCCATGCCTGTCGGGCGCACAGGCGTGATCGACCACATGGCCTTCACCACCAGCAACCTCAAGGCGGTGAAGGCGCGGTTCGACGCCGCCGGCCTGAAGTACGACCTGCGCCAACAGGCCGGCTCAGGCACCTGGCAGATGTTCAGTTTTGATCCCAACGGTGCGAAGGTGGAACTCGACTTCGACGCTTCAGAGTCGATCTGAGGCGTGCCTGGCCTGGCGTGGCCTGGCCTGGCCTGGGCGTGGGCCCGCGCCTTTCAGGGCTGCACCACGTTGAACCCGCTGACCACGCTGACAAAGCGGCCGTTCACCTCGGGGCTGCCCATGTTCGACGTGATGGTCGCCGAGACGCTGTGCAAACCGACCGACGAAAATCTGACCCGGTAGGCACCATTGCCGACGATGCGACCGAAATTGACCAGGAAGGTCTTCGGCAAAAAAACCGCGTCCGGATCGGACGAGTTCAAGCTCACGGTGTACGACCCTTGGTCGAAGCCACAGGTCACGCGGACGCTGCCTGACACCAGTGCGCCGCGTTGCACCGTCTTGGCGGCAGCATCGGCCACCGGTACCACTGGGCACGCGGCGACGCCGGGCTCGGTGTATACCAGGTTCTGGCAAGCACCCTGCTGCGTGCCGACGCCCAGGGCGACCAGAAAGAGTGACCGACACAGTCCCTTCATGGCCGAGTCATGGCCGGGTCGTGGTCAGTCATGCGGGCCAAAGCCCCGTGCGATTGCCCCGGGGGCACGCCTCGCCGAAGCCGTCCCGCAAAAGCGGGTCACGCAAGATCACTTGAGTGACAGCACGTAGGTCGCCAGTGCGCGCGCCTCGGCGGCCGACACTTGCGGCTGGGGAGGCATCACGTCTTCGCCCCAGACGCCGGTTCCACCACGTCTGATCTTCTTGGCCAGCACATCGGCCGCGCCTTTCTGATCGGCATACTTGGCGGCCACCTGCTGAAAACTCGGGCCGTACTTGCGCTTGTCGACGTAATGGCAGGCCAGGCAGTTCTTCTTCACGGCCAGGTCGTAATCCGCATGCACCTGCCCGGCAGAGCCCAACAAGCCGATGACGGTCATCCATTGAAGCGTTACTCGCAACGTGTTCTCCTGATTCCTATGAAAAACGCGCTGCCACGAGGCAACGCGTTTTTGCTGTATCGCATTTGCGCAGTTACGCATTTGCGCAAATGCGCGTCTGCGCGATGCTTACTCTGGCTTCACACGGATGATCTTGCCCTGGTCTTCGAGTGCGACATACAGATTGCCGTCCGAACCCAGTTCACAGGCGCGGAAGCGCCCGGCGACCGTCGGCCAGGGAAAGTCCGTCTTCGTTGCAGAATTCCCGTCGGCACTGACCTTCAGCAGATCCAGTCGGTTGCCCACGGCCGTGGCGTGAATGCCGATACCGGCATAGCCGACCACCATCTGACCGTTCCAGTCTTTCCACTGTGCACCCGTCAGGAACGCGTTGCAGAACATGCCCTGCGACAGCCCCTTGTTGTTCCACGCCGGCTTCATCGCCTTGGGATAGGTCTTGAGGTCGGTCATGGGCATGAATTCAGCGCGCTTCTTGGGGTCCATCGCACCCATCTGGTTGGGTGAGTAGCCGCAGTAGTCATCCGGGCAGTCCTTGCGGCCCCCCACGTTGGGGCGCGGGTCCCAGCCGGCATTGCCACCGTTGCTCAGAGCAGTCACTTCATCGCTGTGCCAAGGGCCGTTTTCAGCGGTGAACGCGCGGTTGTCGCCGGGGCGGAAGGCGATGCCCTGGGGGTTGCGGTGACCATAGGTGTAGATGCGCGGGTCAAAGCCGGCTGGCGGCTTGTTGTCAGCAGCGGCCTTGCCATCGCGGTCGACGCGCAGCACCTTTCCGCCGATGTAGGTCGGAGACTGCGGCCCGATACCGAGGTGGTTGTCGCCCGTGGTCACGTACAGAAACCCATCGCCAGGGCTGAACCGAATGCGCCCGCCGTTGTGCGCACCAGGGCCGCCGAAAGGATGCTTGGTGGCTTTGGGCTTGTAGCCGATGTCAGCCACGATGTCGGTGCGATCTGAAACGGCGGTCATCGCGTCGTTGAGCTTGAACCGCATCACCCGGTTGCCAAGCTTGTCGTTGAGCTTGGAACTGGAGTAGACGTAGATGAACCGGTTGCTGGCGAACTGCGGATCGATCGCTACGCCCATCATGCCGGCCTGTCCGTCACAGAACAGATCCGCACTTGCCGACGAATAGCCGGTCGTGGCGCCGACGCCATGCAGTTTGTTGATGGCCCCTGTCGGCATCCGAACGGACAGCCCTTTGCACTTCTCGGTGAAGAACATGGTGCCGTCTTTCATGAAGACCATGTCCCAAGGCGAATCCAGCTTGTCGACAAAGTCCGCTGTGGTCACGGTGGGTGCCGCTGCGAACAAGCTGCCCGACAGTGCAAGCCCAAGCGAGGCTGCCATCACCGTTTTCATAACTCTTGCCATGATTGTCTCCTGTGGTTTTTTTCAATCAGCCGTGTACTGCGGTCATACGTTTCGACGACTGGCGACTCTGCGCAGGAGGCGATGGGGCTCTACGCGAAGGGCTTCAACGCGTTGATCAAGGATCCGCAGGGGATGATCGACGAGTACTTCAAGAACATCCCGGACGGCGGACCGGAAGCTCGCTATCGCGCAGCGGGCGTTCGACCGGGCGACGA
>JANOAQ010000617.1:0-18089 GCA_031411195.1 Burkholderiaceae bacterium
GGAAAAACGGGCGTACTCGGGGCACACCTCGAGCACATGGTCGCGAAAGCAGTGGCCCGTGCCCAGCAGCAGCATGGTCTCCTTCTTGAGCTCTTCTGAGCGGATGGCCGCATGGCTGGCCAGCGGGTGGTTGCTGGGCACGGCCACCATGAAAGGCTCTTCATAGAGCGGTGCGATGGCCAGGCCGCTGTCGGGAAAGGGCTCGGCCATGATGGCGCAGTCGAGCTCGCCGGTGCGCAGCATGTCCAGCAGCTTGGCGGTGAAGTTCTCCTGCAGCATCAGTGGCATCTGCGGGGTCAGCGCGATCACGTTTTTCACCAACTCGGGCAGCAGGTAGGGGCCGATCGTGTAGATGATGCCCAGGCGCAGCGGGCCGTTGAGCGGGTCTTTGCCGCGCTTGGCGATCTCCTTGATCGCCGCGGCCTGCTCCAGCACCGACTGCGCCTGGCGCACGATGGCCTCGCCCAGCGGCGTGACGCTGACCTCTGCAGCGCCACGCTCGAAGAGCTTGACGTCCAGCTCTTCTTCCAGTTTCTTGATGGCGACGCTGAGCGTGGGCTGCGACACGAAGCAGGCTTCGGCGGCGCGCCCGAAGTGGCGCTCGCGGGCCACCGCCACCAGGTAGCGCAGTTCGGTCAGGGTCATGCGGGTGATTATGGACACCGACCGGCTCAACGGCTTCACAGGGTTGACGCCAGCACACCGCAGGCAAATTCGGGAAAACACGGGCGGCCCATCATGCCCGCGCTGCCAGAAACTTGCCGCTCCGACCAGGGGTTTGCAGGGCCCTGTCGGTCTGGCCGAGCCGGCCCAATCCAAAAATGCATGCCGAGGAGAATCAATGAAGTACGCGCTGGGCGCCGTTTGCGCCGCAATCTTGCTGATGGGTGGTCCGGCCACCGCCGGCACATCCCTGGCCTCGTCCATCCTGTCGGGCTCGAAGATCAAGCGCGCCATCCTGGCAGGCGATGGCGACGCCTTCGGCAACTACGTTTCCGGCAATCTGGTCGACGCCAACCTGTTGACCTCGCCCTTCAGCGGTGTGGTCAGCGTGAGCATCCGCTTCGACCTGGGCACGGCCAGTGCGGCTGGCTACATCTGCTCGGGTGCATTGCTCGACAGCTACCACGTGCTGACCGCCGCCCACTGCATCGACAAGAACGACGATGGCACGCCGATCACGCTCAGCAGCGCCAACGACGTGCGGGTCCGATTCAACCAGAACAACCCGTCTTCGTTGCCAGCCACCAGCGGGGGCGCCACCCAGATAGCGGCCAGCCGCGTGGCCATGCACCCCAATTTCAACGGCTTCAACGTCTGCGCCGATGGCTCGGGCGGTTGCCTCAACGACGATCTGGCCATCATCACCCTGAGCCAGGCTGCGCCCGCCGGCGCCGCGCGCTACAGCATCTGGGGCCAGTCGCTGACGCAGGGCCAGAACATTGTGATGGCGGGCTACGGCACGTCGGGCAACGGCTTGGTGGGCCATGTGCAGGGCACCGCGAACTTCTATGTCAAGAAGACCGCCCAGAACCGCACCGATTTGTTCGACCTGGACGACGAACAGGGTTTTGTCGGTGGCCAGGCAGAGGTCTGGTATGCCGATTTCGACGGCATCGACCACAGCGGCCAGAACCAGGACACCTTCTGCCAATTGGGCTGGGCCTGCACGGCCGGCATGGGCCTGAACGTCGAAGGCAACATCGGTGGCGGTGATTCGGGGGGACCGTCCTTCGTGGCGGTGGCCGGCCGCTACTACCTGGCAGGCAACAACACCTTCGGCGGCAACTGGCCCGACCAGGTATCGGGCAGCTACGGCACCTACTTCGGCGGCATGGCGCTGGCCGGCTACACGGGCTGGATCACCGAGGTGACGGCCGTGCCCGAACCTCAGGCCTGGGCAATGACCCTGGCCGGCTTGCTGGCCGTGGGCTGGATTGTGCGGCGCCGGCAAGGCTGACCGCGACCCGGCCGTACCTGCAAACGCAGCCTGAAGCGAAAAAGGGGCGCCAGTGGCGCCCCTTCTGCTTGCTGGGCGGCCCGCCTTGCCGGCAGGCCAGACCCCAGGGCTTACCAGCCCAGATCCTTCAGCAATGGCACCGTCAGATCCTTGGGCGGCACCAACTGGGTGGTCAGGTCGCTGTTGATGCTGGGCTCCATGAGCAGGTTGGGGAACGCCGAGACATCCCAGTGCGAGACCGACGAACCACCGATGCGCGGGTTGGGCGTGTACAGCAGCGGACGGCCCGCCGGATCGGCACCGGCCTTGCGGGTGGCGTCCACGCCAAACGTGCCGGCCAGCGTCATGCTGCGCGAACCCCGCATCACGGTGGTCGCCGCCGCCTTGAGGGTGACACCTGCAGCCTGGGTGATGCGGGCCGACGGGATGGTGATGGTCGGATCCGAACCACCCAGATTGGCCGGCGCGCCCGGGGCGTTGTCGGCCACCAGCACCGCGATGGCGCCAGCGTTCTGGGCGTTCTTCACCTTGACCACAAACCCACAGGTGCCGCGGTCGACGATGGCCACCTTGCCGACCACTGCTGCAGCTTCAAGCGCCGTGAACGGGTTGCAGGCGATGAAGGTGGCAGCGTTGGTGACAGCGCCTGGGTAGGCCAGCTTGCCCAACGCACCCGGGCTGACGATGGCCGGGCCGAAGAGGGCACTGGCGTAGTCGTACATGCCCGAGACACCGGCCAGCGTGGAGGTGACGTTGATCACCGGCGTGGACTGCAAGGTGGTACCCGCACCAGCCACCGCATTGGCGCCCGTCCAGGCCAGCTTCAGCGGGTTGATGGTCGAGGCGACGCGCTCGGCATCGTTCATTGCCAGCCACGACTTGCCGACGGTGTTGTCGAACATGAAGGGCTCCCAAAAGCTGGGAACACCCCCATTGGTAACAAAGGAGCCACCGTCCGAACTCAGGCGGCGGCCGCTGGCGGTAGACGTGGTCGTCAGCGCAAAGCCCAGGCCGTGACCCAGCTCGTGCAGCAAGGTGGTGACAAAATTCACCTTGCTGCCAGCGTTGCCGTCCAGGCCCAGATAGAACGGCGAGCCGTCCAGGCAACCGGGCTTGCCCAGGTTGACGTTGAACTGGGTCTTGATGTCGGCATTGCCGTAGCCGGAGCCGTCATCCGGGATGCCATCAGTCAGGTTGACGCCGGCAATCTTGTTGGCCAGGGCCTGCGGGTACCAACGATTGGGCGTGGCGCCCGGGAAATCGCGCCAGATATTCCAGGCACCCGCGCTGCCGAGCGTGGCGCTGGTGGTGGTGCAGGTCAGTGCTTCCCAGCCGGCGCTGACGACGATGGTGACATTGCTCTGGATGGCGGCTTCCCAGATGGCGGCCACGTGGTTGTAGACGTTCAGGCGCTGTGCGCCCAGCGTGGTGCCGGGGTTGCCGCCCACAGGTGCCACCGGCGTCGGGTCATTGAAGCCCACGTTCGCGGGGTCGCGGTTGAAAATGACGATCGTGGTGGCTTGGGCGCCCATGCAGGCCAACAGGCAGGCGCTGCCCAGCAGCGTACGGATGTGCTTGAAAGAGGTGTTCTGGCGCATGGTTTACTCCGTTTCCACCTTGGCGGCGGCGCTGCGGCTGGCCGCAACCGGGGCCTTGAGCAGCGCGGCAGCGGCTTCTTCGCCGGTGACGCATTGCTCGGCCAGGCTGCCGTCGGCATGGCGCGACATCACCGAGTGGCTCAAGAAATCATTGGTCAGGCGCACACCGGCGCCGCCACGGTGGCCGTGCTTGGCTTTGGTGGCCTCAGCGGTGCTGCGCGAGCCACGGGCGGCCAGGGCCGCGCCTTCTTCAGGGGTGGCGGCACGCAGTTGGCCGGTGGTGGCATCGCGCGATACGCGCTGGGCATCCTGGGCCTGGGCGGGCATGGCTGCGGCCACGGCCAGCGCAGCGGCCGCCAAAGTAACGGTAGTTCTTGTCATGAAAGCTCCTCTTGATTCGACCGGTGATCGAAGTTGGGGTTGGCCAGCACCGGATAGGTGCATGGCAACGGGTTCAGCAGTTGAGGCGATCAGGCCACCACCGCCTTGCGGCGGCTCAGCAGCAAGCCACCCAGGGCCAGGGCGACCAGACCGAACGATTCGGGTTCGGGGATGTCGTAGCTGACGCTGTCGATGCCGATGTAGTTGGCGTTGTCGCTGTTGGCCTGCATATAGCCAAATCCGACTTTGCCGCGGGTCACGCCCATGCCCAGATTGACGGCGAACTGGGTCCAGCCGTCCGGGTAGCCACCAGCGACTTCGTTGGCGTTGATGTCGGCCAACACCGAGACCGTGTTGGTGACCGTGTCCAGCAGCGCGACCCTCAGGTGATCGGCAAAACTCGATCCGGTTTCAGTCCGGGTGAAAAACGACAGCCAGCTGGTGCCCGCAGCCGAGACATCCAGTTCAGGCGTCCACAACCAATTGGCGATCGAACCACCGGCCTGGGCGTTGTTGTAGTTGGCCGCGATATACGAATTGCCAGCACCCGCTTGCGCCGTGAACACCGCTGGCTGCCCCTGGAACCAGCCCGTCGTGCCCAGCGGAGCGCTCTGGTTGAATTGCGTCCAACCCTTGCCAGCAAGGGTGCCGACGTTGTCAAAGCCTTCGGTCAGCATTTTTTCGGGCGCAGCTTGCGCCAGCGGGGCCGCAAGGGCCAGGGCCGCCGCCGCGGCGGGGATCAGATGTTGGAGCTTGAGCATGGCTAATTCCTGTAGGTCAATTGAGGTTTTGTGAAACCCCGTTGTCGGACGCGTGATGAGCGCCACAGTGGAGCTACGCAATATGTCGGCCAACCCCGATCGACACACCCGCACAAACCCCCGCTTGCGCGGCTTTTCAGTAAAAACCCCCCGCACCTTGGGGGGTTGCCGAGGATGAACAAAGCGAGCGTCGTGCCAGGGCTTGTGTCGGCAGCACCCGGCTCATGCCTTCAGGTAGTCGGCCCGGGTGTCCAGCCAGCGCGCCACGTGGGCCCGCGCAGCACCCGGGTGGCGGGCCAGCAGGCCGGGGGCCACGGCCCGGGCCTGGGCCAGCAAGGCGCTGTCTTCGGCCAGGTCGGCAAAGCGCAGCAAGGCGTCGCCGCTCTGGCGGGCGCCCATGAATTCACCCGGGCCGCGGATCTCCAGATCCCGCCGGGCGATCTCGAAGCCGTCGGTCGTCTCGGCCATGGCGCGCAGCCTGTCCTTGCCGGTGGGCGACAAGGGTAATTGGTAGAGCAGCACGCACACGCTGGCCACCGCGCCACGCCCCACCCGGCCGCGCAACTGGTGCAGCTGGCTCAGGCCGAAGCGCTCGGCATGCTCGATCACCATCAGGCTGGCGTTGGGCACGTCCACGCCCACTTCGATCACCGTGGTGGCCACCAGCACCGCCATCTGGCCGCCGGCAAACAGCGACATCACCGCCGTTTTCTCCGCCGCCGGCATGCGGCCGTGCAGCAGGCCCACCATCTGCCCGGGTAGTGCGGCGCTGAGCTGGGCATGGGTTTCGGTGGCGTTCTGCAAGTCGATGTGCTCGCTCTCCTCGATCAGCGGGCAAACCCAGTACACCTGCCGGCCCTTGGCCACTTCATCGGCGATGCGCGCCAGCACGGCGGCGCGGCGCTCGTCGGCAAACACCTTGGTCAGCACGGGGGTGCGGCCGGGAGGCAGCTCGTCGATGGTGCTGACGTCCAGATCGGCGTAGTAGCTCATGGCCAGGGTGCGCGGAATGGGTGTGGCGCTCATCATCAGCAGGTGCGGCTCCAGCCCGGCCTGGGCCGCCAGCTTGTCGCGCAGGGCCAGGCGCTGGGCCACGCCGAAGCGGTGCTGCTCGTCGATGATGGCCAGACCCAGGCGCGCAAAGTGCACGTCGGCCTGGATCACCGCGTGCGTGCCCACCACCAGCGCGGCCGTGCCATCGGCCACCTGGGCCACCATGGCCTGGCGCGCCTTGCCCTTGCGGCTGCCGGTGAGCCAGGCGATGGTTTTGCCGCGCGCGGCCAGCAGCGGGTCGAGCCATTGCACCAGCTTGCGAAAGTGCTGCTCGGCCAGCAGCTCGGTGGGCGCCATCAGGGCGCACTGCCAGCCGGCACTGATGGCCACCGCCGCGGCCAGCGCGGCCACCACCGTCTTGCCCGAGCCCACGTCGCCCTGCAGCAGGCGGTGCATGGGCACGGCGGCGTCGTCGGCGCTGCCCGCTTCGCCACGCGGGCGGCACAGGTCCTGGGCGATCTCTTCACCCACGCGGCGCTGGGCCGATGTCAATTGAAACGGCAGCGCCGCCAACAGTTGCACCTGCAGGCCACCCGGCTGGGCGCGCAGCAGCGGTGCACGCAGGCGCTGGCGCTCGTGCTGCGAGGCCAGTTGCGACAGTTGCTGGGCCAGCAGCTCCTCGAATTTCAGGCGCTGCCAGGCGGGGTGGCTGTGGTCTTGCAGCGCGGCCATGGCCAGGCCCGGTGGCGGTTGGTGCAGGCGCTGCAGGGCCTCGCGCAGCGGTGGCAGGCCGGCCGGCACGGTGCCCGGCGGCAGCAGTTCATCGAGCGGCGCACGGCCCAGGGCCGAGGCCACCGCCTTGCGCAGATAGACCTGGGGCAGCTGGGCGCTGGTGGGGTAGACGGGCGTCAGCGCCTGGGCCAGCGGCGTGTGCTCGTCAACCGCCTTGAAGTGCGGATGCACCATCTCGCGGCCGAAAAAGCCGTTGCGCGCCTCGCCACGCACGCGCACGCGCTGGCCCACGGCCAGGGTCTTCTGGTGGCTGGGGTAGAAGTTGAGAAAACGCAGCAGCAGGCTATCGCCGTCGTCGGCGATGCGCACCACCAGTTGCCTGCGGCCACGCTGCTCGATGCGTGATTCGGTGACGGTGCCTTCCACCTGTACCGGCTCGCCATCGGGCGTGTCGGCGATGGGCGTGACGCGGGTTTCGTCCTCGTAGCGCAGTGGCAGGTGCAGGGCCAGGTCGATGTCGCGGCGCAGGCCCAGCTTGGCCATGGCCCGCTGAGGCGCCGAAAGCGCAGGCGATCTGGAAGTGGGTACCACGGACATGCGGCCGATTCTGCCGCCGGGAAGCCGCTAGACCCGGGCCGCTCAAGTCACGGCACAGCCAGCCGATAGCAAGGGCGATGCGCGGCAGAACGCATCGATGCCTTGGAGAACCCCATGCAATTGCAAACCCGTCAGTTCAGCGCGGCCACGGGTTGGTCTGATCCCCTGCCCATCGCCCTGGACAGCCCGCAGACCTTGGTGCTGGCCTTCGGCGCACGCGAAATGGCCGATGCGCCGCAGGCGCTGGCCGACCTGGCGGCCGACTTTGGCCAGGCGGTGGTGCTGGGCTGCTCCACTTCGGGTGAGATCGCCGGCTCGCTGGTGCACGACGCCAGCCTCAGCGTGGCCGTGGCTCGCTTCGAGCACACCCGCCTTGCGATGGCAGTGACCACCATCAGCCGTGCCGAGCAATCGGGTGCCGCCGGCCGGCACCTGGCTGAACAGCTGGTGGCCGCAGGCCCCGATCTGTGCGCGGTGTTCATGCTGTCCGATGGACTGTGCGTCAACAGCACGCCGCTGGTGGCCGGCCTGGCGGGCGGTTTGCCTGCGGGCGTCACCATCACCGGCGGGCTGGCCGGCGATGGCAGCCGCTTCGAGCGTACCTGGGTGTTGGCAGGCCGCCACCTGGCGCCTGGCCAGGTGGCGGCTGTCGGCTTTTACGGCCAGCGGCTGCAGGTGGGCCATGGTGCCCAGGGTGGCTGGATGGACTTCGGCCCCGAGCGGCGCATCACCCGATCCGAAGGGAATGTGCTGCTCGAACTGGACGGCAAGCCTGCGCTCGACCTGTACAAGACCTACCTGGGCGACCTGGCCCAGGGCCTGCCCGGCTCGGCCCTGCTTTTTCCGATGTCCATCCGCCGGCCCGGGCCCGATGCCCGCCCACTGGTGCGCACCATCCTGGGCATCGACGAAGCCCGCAAGGCCCTCACCTTTGCCGGCGACATGCCCGAAGGCCACGTGGCGCGCCTGATGCGCACCACCAACGACAGCCTCATCGACAGCGCCGCCACCGCCGTGGCCCAGGCCACCCAGGGTGTGGCGGGCCAGGGCGATGCGCTGGTGGTGTCGGTCAGCTGCGTGGGCCGCCGCCTGGTGCTGGGCGAGCGCACCGAAGAAGAAGTGGAGACCATCGTCGACGGCGCCCCTGCCGGCGCCGGCCACGTGGGCTTCTATTCCTACGGCGAGATCGCCCCTGCCCTGGGCGCCAATGGCCAAGGCGTTGGCTGCAGCGAGCTGCACAACCAGACCATGACGGTGACGGTGTTCAGCGAGGGCTGAACAAGCCACAGTCGCCGGACCAGCGTGCCGGGTTGCGCAGCATGGCCTTGGCGTAGCGCTTGTTGGACCTCCGCTGACCAACAGCGGCACCGCAAGCGGGGGCGCGTGGACCTTGCGCGCGAGGCTGGGAGCCAGCCGCTACAGCTTTGACAGCCTCACCAAGATCAGCGCCCGGGGGCGACCTGCGCCTGAGCGCAGCGCGCGACATCGTCCTCAGCGCGGGCATCGGCGCCAGCAGCGAAGACACCGAGACCCGCTCGTCCAGCGGCGCGGTGGGTTTGAATTTCAGCGCCAGCAATGGCGGCATCGGCGTGAACATGGCGGCCAACGCCAGCCCGCAGGACGAAGACCACTACATCGCCAAGGAGCAAAGCCAGCAGCAGCTGGAGCGTGAGCCTGTCCATCGCCGACAAGGTCAAAAACGCCAGCACCCAGGAGAAAGGCGCCCTGGCCGGGTCCAGCGCCGGCTGCGCCCGCGTGCAGACTTGACGTGCGAAGCAACACCCATCGTCGGCAAGCACACCGGGCTCGAAGCCCTGCGCCTGCCGCACGACTACTTTCAGCGGCAACTGCACTGTCCCTGATTCGCAGGAGAGTTCCTGCGCCTTCACGCACCAGGCAGCGGCAGCGATGCGCCCAACCTGCCCTGCGGCGGCGGCAATCCGCTGAGCGTTTCCCTCACCTATGAAGTGAACGGTGTGCTCGTCGATGGCAACCGGCCCATCACCCTGGCCCGCAACGTGCCCGTCGTGGCCACGCCGCGCAGCGTGGGTCTGCCCAGCGCCTGCAATGGCGCCACGCACCTGAGCGTCAAGACCGTGGTCACCAGTGGCCTGCCCAATGGCGTGGTGATCGATGCCAAGACGGGTGTGCTCAGCGGCACACCCACCGCACTGGGTTGGTACAACCTGGAGATGAAACTCACCATCGACGGCCACCTGCAAAAGCGTGCAGCAGACGGTCGACTTCATCATGTAGGGCCAGCCCCGCTCGGCATCACCAGGCCGGCCAGGGTATGCCGGCATCAAAGCCCGTAGGCCATGCCGTATTGCCAGACGGTGCGCAGCTTGTGTTTGTTGCTGTAAATCTCGCAGTTGATGGTGCAGTTTCCATGTGATTTCATAGGTAAATTGCAAGCCTTACAATCTCGCAGATGAAACCGCAGACTATTCTGCAGTACGACGCTCCGCACCAGTTCGAGCCCTTGTTGCCGTCTGCTGCAGCCGCCGCCCCGCTGCTCGAGCGGGCCAGCGACCTGGCGCGGGCGGCCAACGCGTTGGGGGTGGCCGCGGCCCAAGGCGCGCAGCCCGAGCTGCGCAAGCTGCTGCGCAGCATGAACTCGTACTACACCAACCGCATCGAAGGCGAGCACACCCGGCCCAGCGACATCGAGCGGGCACTGCAGCAAGACTTCTCCAGCAATGCCGATCTGGCGCGCAAGCAGCGCCTGGCCGTGGCGCACATCCGCACCGAAGAGGCCTGCGAAGCCGAATTGAGCCGCCGGCTGGCCGATGAAGGCGACGCTGCTGCCCGATGGCTGTACACCCCTGACGCCCTGCGCTGGCTGCACCACGTGTTGTTCACCGGCCTGCCTTTTGGCGACCTGCAGCTGTCAGACGGCACGGCCATGGTGCCCGGCGATCTGCGCCAGCGCGGCGTGGCGGTCGGCCTGCACGAAGCGCCCACCTGGCAATCGCTGCCGCTTTTCATGGCGCGCTGGCAAGAAGTCTATGGCCGCACCCGGCGGGGTGAGGCCTCCATCGTGGCGCTGGCAGCGGCGCACCACCGACTGGCCTGGATGCATCCTTTCCAGGATGGCAATGGCCGGGTGGCACGCCTGCACACCCATTTGCTGCTGCACGCCTGGGGCTTGACCGGTGGGCTGTGGTCGCCGCTGCGTGGCTTTGCCAGGACGGAGAGCCGCTACAAGGCCCTGCTGCAGGCCGCCGACGAGCACCGCCGCGGCAGCCTGGACGGCCGAGGCAACCTCACCCAGGCGGGCCTGCTCGACTGGATCGGCTACACGCTGGACGTGTGCATCGACCAGGTCGAGTTCATGGCCAGGCAGCTGGATGTGCAGGGCATGCGCGGGCGCATCCAGGCGGCGCTGGCCTACGAGGCGGCGGTGGTCAAGTCGGGCGTGCGCGAGGAAGCACTGAACGCCCTGCACTACCTGTTTGCCACGCAGGCCGAACTGGGGCGCGCCGACTTCAAGACCATGACAGGCCTGGGCGAGCGTGTGGCATCGGCCACTGTTTCAGCCCTGCTCAGCCGCGGCTTTGTGGCCAGCGATTCACCGTATGGCGCCCTGCGCTTTGCGGTACCGCGGCATGCGCTGCGGTTCTACTTTCCGGCGCTGTGGCCAGAGGCCGAGCAGGACGAGGCGTTCTTGAAGGGCGAGGTGGGTTTGCCGCCGCTCAAGACCAAGCGGCGCGGCTGAACCTCGGCCTCTACGATCACACCCACGACTGCACCGGCGGGTACCGATAATCGCGCCCGCCGGCTCATCGGCGTTGTAGTTCGCCCCCATGCCCACCGCCGCCCGCCGCGCTGCCCTCGCCCACCATCCCCGCCGCCACCTGTGGCGTTGCTTGCTCATCGGCGTGCTGGGGGCGGCCATGCTGGGCGTGGGCATGCTGGCGGCATGCATCGCCTGGTATGGGCCCCGCCTGCCCTCGCTCGCGCCTGTCACCACCTACCAGCCACGCCAGCCGTTGCAGGTGTTCACCGCCGAGGGGGTGGAGATCGCCCAGTTCGGCTCTGAGCGGCGGCAGTTCATGCCCATCGACAAGATTCCGCTGCAGATGCAGCAGGCCGTGCTGGCGGTGGAAGACGCGCGCTTCTACAGCCACAGCGGCATTGATCTGAAGGGGCTGGCGCGTGCGGTGCTGGCGCAGTTCACCGGCGGGCTGCGCCAGGGGGCGTCCACCATCACGCAGCAGGTGGCGCGCACCTTTTTCCTGTCGCAGCGCTTCACGTTCGAGCGCAAGATCAAGGAAGCGCTGCTGGCCCTGGAGATCGAGCGCCGCCTGAGCAAGCCGCAGATCCTGGAGCTGTACATGAACCAGATCTACCTGGGCGGGCGCAGCTACGGGTTTGCGGCCGCCGCCGAGTCCTACTTCGGCAAGCCGCTGGCGGCGCTGAGCCTGGCCGAATCGGCCATGCTGGCCGGCCTGCCGCAAAACCCGGCCTACGCCAACCCCGTGACCAATCTTGAACGGGCAACCCAGCGCCAGCGCATCGTGCTGGCGCGCATGGTGGCCACCGGTGTCATCACGCCCGAGCAGCAGGCCAGCGCCCGGGCCGAGGTGCTGAAGCTGCGCACCGCCAGCACCCAGGTGCTGCATGCCGAATACGTGGCCGAGATGGCGCGCCGCCTGGTGGTCGAGCGCTTTGGCACCGAGGCCTATTCGCAAGGCCTGCGGGTGCACACCGCCCTGCGTGCGGCAGATCAACAAGCTGCCTGGGCCGCCGTGCGCAAGGGCGTGCTGGCGTACGACAGCCGCCAGGCCTGGCGCGGCCCGGAGGACACCGAAGACCTGCCCGCCGCCAACAGCCCCAACCTGGAAGCCGCTGCCGCCCGGGCGCTGAAGGACTACCGCGACGATGAAGACCTGCGCGTGGCCATTGTGCTGCGCGCCAGCCCGAAAGAGCTGCTGGCCCAACTGGCCACCGGCGAGCGGGTCACTGTCAAGGGCGAGGGCCTGCGCCTGGGCCAGGCGGGCTTGACGGCCAAGGCCGACCCCGACCTGGCCATCACGCCTGGCGCCATCGTGCGGCTGGTGCGCGATGCGCCGCGCGGCGGTGCGGCGCCCGGCGCGGCACCCACCTGGCGCCTGACGCAGTGGCCCGAGGTGCAGGCCGCCCTGGTGGCCATGGACGCGGCCACCGGCCGGGTGCGCGCGCTGGTGGGCGGCTTTGATTTCACACGCCAGCCCTTCAACCATGTGACGCAGGCCCAGCGCCAGCCGGGCTCATCGTTCAAGCCCTTCTTGTACTCCGCAGCGCTTGAATCGGGCGTGATGCCGGCCACGCTGATCAACGACGCGCCCTTCACCTCACCCGACGGCTGGCAGCCGCAAAACAGCGACGGCCAGTTCGACGGCCCGATGACGCTGCGCCAGGCGCTGGCGCGCTCGAAGAACCTGGTCAGCATCCGCGTGCTGCAGCAGGTGGGCGTGGGCGCGGCAGGCACCTGGGCCGAGCGCTTCGGCTTTGCGGCCACCAGCCAGCCCGACAACCTGACCATGGCCCTGGGCGCCGGCAGCGCATCGCCCATGCGCCTGGCCCAGGCCTACGGGGTGCTGGCCAATGGGGGCTGGGCGGTGTCGCCAGTGGTGATCGAGCGCATCACCGATGCCGCCGGCAAGGTGCTGTTCGAAGCCCCGCCCGCGCCGGCCCAGGACGCCGCCCAGCGCGTGGTGCCCGAGCGGAACGTTTTCATCACCAACAGCCTGCTCAACGATGTGACCCGGGTGGGCACAGCCGCGCGTGCCCAGGGCCAGCTGGGCCGGGGCGATGTGTACGGCAAGACCGGCACCACCAACGACGCGGTGGACGCCTGGTTCGGTGGCTTCCAGGCCGGCTTTGAAGGCGGCGTGGGCAAGGGCATCGTGGCGGTGGTGTGGATGGGCCACGACGACCCGCAAAGCCTGGGCTTGCGTGAATCCGGCGGCGGCCTGGCCCTGCCGGTGTGGATCGACTACATGGCCCAGGCCCTGAAGGGTGTGCCTGCGGCACCCCCGCCGCGTGCGCCCGAAGGTGTGGTGCGGCGCGATGGCGACTGGGTGTACGCCGAGTTTGCCGAGAGTGGTGGTGTGACCGGCATCGGCCTGGACGAACCGGCGCAGCCCGGCTTGGCGGCCTCGCCCGATCCGACCGCCGCTGCGGCAGGTGCTGCAGCAGGCACGGCGCCGGCCGACCGTCCGGCCTTGGGGCCGGTGCTGCCGGTGCCAGTGCTGCCGGTGCTGCCGGCGCCGGCGGCGCCCTTGCCCGCGCCAACGGTGCGTTGACCTCCACACCAACGCCACACTGCGCACCACACTGCGCACCACACCGACCACCACGCCGAGCACCGCGTCGACCATCCCACCCGCGCAAGCCATGGCCCGTTTTGCCCTCATCCCCGAAGCCCACCTGTTGCTGTTTCGCGCTGGCCAGGTGCTGCTGCTGCGCCGCCAGAACACCGGCTATGCCGACGGCCAGTACAGCGTGGTGGCCGGCCATGTGGACGGCGGCGAGACGGCCCGCGCGGCGATGGCGCGCGAGGCCTGGGAAGAAGCGGGCCTGCAGATCCAGCCAAGCGACCTGCGCCTGGCCCATGTGATCCACCGCCTGGGCACCCAAGCGCAGGAGCGGGTGTCGTTCTTCTTCACAACCGACCAGTGGGCCGGCGAGCCGGAAAACCGGGAACCCCACAAATGCAGCGAGCTGGCCTGGTATCGGCAAGACGCGCTGCCGGCCAACCTGGTGCCCTACGTGCGCCATGCGCTGGCGATGGTGGCTGCGGGGCTGCCGTACTCCGAGTTCGGCTGGGGTGACGGGCCCGGCAACTAGCCGGCCGCCGCCAGCCCGGCAACGGCACAACGTGCCGCAGCCAGATCCCACAGCGCTGCGCCGCAGCTCTTGAACAGCACCGCGCCACCGCGTGGCGTGGCGGGGTCGGCCAGCACGTCGGCCAACACTTCGGCCAGGGTGGGCAGGCTGGCGGTGGCAATGCCGGCGCCCAGCAGGTCACCGGCCTCGTGGCGTGCAGCGGCGCTGTCGATCACCACCCGGCCAGTGGCGGCCAGGTGGCGGGTGAGCGCAGGCGCCAGCTCGATCATGGCCGGTGTGAAGGCGCCGATGGCGGCGACGAAAGCATCGGCGCGCAGCGGCCCTTCCAGGCAGGGCGCGGCCGCGGGCGTGGCGGTGACGATCAACGGGCAGCGCTGCAGCGCGGCGCCCAGGTCGTCAGCCGGCTGCAGCCGCACGTCAGCGCGCACCTGGCCCTGGGCCAAGGCGATGAATTCGCGGCTTCGCTGCGGCGTGCGGCCCCGCACCCACGCTTCGCGCACACCGGCGCCTTCGCTCAAGGCCTGCAGGTGCGACAAGGCCTGCACGCCGGTGCCGATGATGAGCAGCGGCCCCGCAGGCTGCGCCGCCAGGCGCTGCACGGCCAGCAGGCTGACCGCCGCCGTGCGGCGGGCGGTGACGGTGGGGCCGTCCAGCAGCGCAAGCCGCTGGCCGGTGCTGGCCCGCATCACCAGCACATCGCCCAGGATGGCGGGCAGGCCACGCCGGGCATTGGCTGGCGCGTAGGTGATGAGCTTGATGGCCGCCAGATCACCCGCCTCGGGCGCCAGCCAGGCCGGCATCAAGAACCACGAAGTGCCAGGCGCCACGGGCAACACCCAGCGCTCGGGCGCGTGCACCCGGCCGGCGACCTGGTCGGCCAGGGTAGCCTCGATGGCGGCGGCCAGCGGGCCCCAGGGCAAGGCACGGGCGGTGTGGTCGGCATCCAGGATCTGCATGGGCGCCATCATCGCCGCACGCGGGGCACGCGGCGCGCACCGCGCCACAATGCCGCGATGAACAAGCCGCCCGCCCGTCCCCCCGCCCGCCCAAGGCCCCGCGCGGCACCGGGCAGGACCACCCGCCCGGCCGAAGGCAGCCGGCCCGCAGCGGCGGCCAGGCCGGCAGCCAAACCCGCTGTCAGGCCCACCGCGGCGCCCACCACGGCGCCCGTGGCCGCACTGTCGGCCGATCCCCTGGGCGAAGCCGACCTCGCCCACTTGCAAGCGCTGATGGACAGCCTGCCCGCCACGCTGGAGCCGCTGGACGTGGTGATGATCGACGGCTACCTGTGCGGTGTGCTGCTGCAGCCCCAGCCGGTGGCCGCCGAGCGCTGGCTGCCACTGATCACCGATGTGGATGGCCGCCCGCCGCCGGCGCGCTTTGACATCGCCACGATGCGTGCGCTGGTGTTGCGCCGCCATGCCGAGCTGGACCGCGCCATCGCCCACCGCCAATGGTTCGACCCCTGGGTGTACCAGCTGGACGACGAGGCCACGCTCACCGAAACCGTGCTGCCCTGGGTGGCCGGTGTAGCCACCGCGGTGGACGCCTTCACCACGCTGATGGACCGGCATGAAGACGCGCTGCTCGAACCGCTGGCCACGCTGTACCGCCACCTCGACCCCGACGACCTGGAAGACGCCGACGAACTGCTGGCCGAAATCGAAACCCTGGCCTTGCCCGAAACCCTGGCCGAAGCGGTGGAAGACCTGGTGCGCAGCGTGCTGCTGATGGCCGATGTGTCACGCCCGGTGGCTGGCGCCCTGGCCGCCGCCCCGCGCACCGCCGTGGCCGCGCGCGGCGCCCGACCGGCCGGCAAGAAAACAGCGGGCGGGCCGCGCCGGCCGGCAGGCAAGGCGCCCCGGCGTTGATTCGGTCACGGCGCCGGTGCGTCGACACGCGCAATCGTGGGGGGCCGGCCAGGCGGGCGCGCCTCTATGCTTCTTTCATCGGAAGCGCTGCGTCCAACCACCTGCAAGAGCCTGCCCCATGACCCCCTCGATCCGCACCCCCCGCCTGCTGGCCACCGCCGCCCTCTTGAGCGTCTGCGGCCTGGCCCAGGCCGGCCTGCTGGGCACCACCGTGGCACTGGAATACAACTTTCAGGACCAGACCACGCACGACACCGTGCTGGTGGGCACCGGCGTGGAGGCCACTTGCCCGCACGACAGCCTGAACCTGTGCACCATGCTCACGGCCGAGGTGCAGATGGTGGACATCGGCGATACGTCGATCACCTACACCTACAGCGGCGGCGGCTCCGGCTTCAACAACGTGAACATCAACGGCTTCGACTTCCGCGAGCTGAACGGCCTGGACATCACCGGCCTGATGCTCGCCACCGACATCGTGGGCCTGGACATGTCGCGGGTGTCCTGGGACCTGCATTCGGTGCAGGTCGACATGCACGGCCTGGCCCTGCAATCGCCGGGGGCCTATTTCAAGCTGAGCCTGGACAGCGGCAACAACGTGCCCGAGCCGGGCTCGATGGCCTTGGCGGCCCTGGCCCTGGCCGGCCTGGCCGGTACCCGCCTGCGCCGCGCCTGATTCAGCCGGCTGGGCCAAAAACGCGGCGCGCATGCACGCCCAGGCCCTGGGCCACGCTGGCGAACCGATCCCCCCGCACCACCCGCGCCGCCGGAAAGCGTGCCGCAATGCGCTGTGCGAGCGGCTTGAGCCCGGTGGAGCCACCGGTGAAGTAGAGCGCGCTGACCTGCTCACGCGCCAGGCCCGCCTGAACCAGCGTATCGTCCGCCGCGGCCACGATGCGGTTCAAATCGGCATCCACCGCGCCGATGGCCTGCGCTTCGGTCAGCACCGCTTGCAGGCCGCGTTGCAGCGCGCTCAGGTCGAGCGTGGTGTGGCCACCCTCGGCCACCGCGATCTTGGCGGCTTCGGCCTGGCCGATCAGCGCATGTCCCAGGCGCTCGCCCACCACCGTCATCAGGCGCGCGTGCTGCTGCACGTCGCTGTAGAACGATTTCATGCGGGCGAGTTCAGCCACCCGGGCCGGGGCGTACACGGTGTTGATCAAATGCCAGGTGGCCAGGTCGAAGTACACCTTGCTGGGCACCTCGCGCCCGGTGGGGCCCAGGGCCTTGAAGCCGCAGGCCGGCAGGATGTGGCCCAGTTCGATGTGGCGGTCGAAATCGGTGCCGGCGATGTGCACACCGTGGTTGGCCAGGATGTCGGCCTTGCGATCGGTGAGCAGGCGTTGCTGCGGGCCTACCCGCACCAGTGAAAAGTCGGACGTGCCGCCGCCGATGTCGGCCACCAGCACGATCTGCTCTTCACCCACCGTCATCTCGTAATCCAGCGCAGCGGCAATCGGCTCGTACTGGAAGCTGATGTCACTGAAACCCACTTCGGTGGCCGCGCGGGTCAGGGCGGCCTGGGCAGCGGCGTCACGCTCGGGGTCGTCGTCGACGAAGAACACCGGCCGGCCCAGCACCACCCGGCTGAGCGGGCCGCCGGCCTGGCGCTCGGCCAGGGTCTTGAGGTGGCGCAGGTAGCCGCCCACCACGTCGAGATAGCGCACCGAATGGCCCCCGCCGACGTCGGTGGCCTGGTCCGCCAGGGTGCTGCCCAGAATGCTCTTCATCGAGCGCATCAGCCGGCCTTCGGTGCCGTCCACGTAGGCGGCCACCGCCGCGCGGCCATAGTGGCGGTGCGGCTCTTCAAAGGCGGCCAGGCCCTCGACCGCGTAGAACACCGCCGTGGGCATGGTGCGCTGGCCGGGCTCCAGTTCCACCAGTTGCACGCCGCCACCGGCGCCATTGGCCACGGGCAGGGCAATGGCCGAGTTGGAGGTGCCGAAGTCGATGGCACAGACCGGGGAAGCAGGAGCAGCAGCAGGCATGGCGGGCGCGGCACGGCCGGCGGGTGGGCAAGGGGGGAAACGGGGAACGGCCGGGCGCATGGCCGGGCGGATGGCCCACGAAGGGGCGCGATTCTAGGGGCGGGCGCCCCTGCCCGATCGCCAGATCAGGCGGCCAGTGCCGGCCTTTGCCATCAAGCCAGGCCGGCCACCCAGGCCAGCAGTGCCGCCGTGACGGCCTCTGGCTGCTCCCATGTGAGCATGTGCCCACATTCAGGCAGAAGCTGCAGTGTCGAGCTGGGGATGCCTTCGGCCAGCTCGCGTGCGCACTCGGGCGGGGTGAGCTGGTCGTCGGCCCCGGCCACCACCAGGGTCGGGCAGGTGATGGCGGCCAGGTGCGGGCGCAGGTCGGGCCG
>JANOAQ010000618.1:0-4283 GCA_031411195.1 Burkholderiaceae bacterium
TGTCGCTCAGCGCCACCACCGTCCAGCCGGCGCCGGCGCCCATCGCCACCAGCAGCAGCGCGGCGCCTACCGCGCGCGGCAGGCGCCCGCGGGCCATCCGGTCGACCAGCGGGCGCAGCGCGTAGCTGAGCATCAAGCCCATCAGCAGCGGGATGAAGACCGGGCTGGCCAGGTGCAGCGCTGTCAAGCAGGCCAGGGTGGCCAGAACCGCCAGCGGGGTGCTGCGCAGCTTCAGCGGGCGGGCGTGCGGTTCGTCGGACGAGGGCGTTTCGAGCATGTTCGAGGGTACTGCAGTGCCGCAGGCGGGCCGGTTGGCCACGGCGAAACCCTGCCCGTGTACGGGGCAGGTGCCGTGGGGGGGCGGCAGCCAGGTCAGCCGAAAGCGATCAGGCGGCGGCAAACACCGTCAGCACACCGGTGTACCCGTACAGGTGGTGGTGGGCGATCTCACCGCCGGCGAAAAAGCCCACCAGGGGCACATCGCCCAGGGCGTGCTGCACGATCAGCGCTTCGGCCGACGGCGCACCAAAGTGCGGCCCGCCCCGGCCAGAGCACGACACATACAAGGCACCCAGGATGCGTACGCCCGCAGCGCCCGGTGCGTCGGGCGCGTCATCGGGCGCCAGTTCGTCGCGGATCTCGGCGCAGATGCGCACCAGGTCGCGGCGGGCGGCAGCCACATCGCGGCGGCAGAAGGCCAGCTGCTGGCCGGTCTGCAAGTGGTCGGCAATGGCGATGCCTTCGCGCGCAGGGTCCAGCCCGATCAGGTGGCGCACCCGCGTGTCGATGCCGAACTGCCCACCGCGCGACAGGGCCGTGTCGTCGCCGTCGGTCAGGCCTACCAGGGTGGCACGCAGCGCCGCCATGGCCTGCTGCGGGCGCTGCAGGCTGATGCCCAGTTCGGTCAGCAGCAAGGGCAAGGCGGGCTGGCCGTCCAGTTGCAGGGCCACATTGCCGTCGGCGCCGGTCACGCGGCGGGTGGGGCCTAGCGGCTGACAGCCCTGGGTGACCCGCGACACCAGGTGCAAACCGCCTGGGGCGTCGGCCAGGAAGCCCACACCCGACAGGCCACCCTCGAACACGCCGTCGGCGATGTGCAGGCGGCGGGTGCGCGAGGCGGTGAGCCCGCCAAACAGGTAGCCGCTGGCCGTGCGGCCGGCCAGCTCCAGCAGCAGTTCGTCCAGATCGTGGGTGGCCGGGTCGGCATGCACCAGCGCGCTGTGCACGCCGGGCGATCCGGTGTCGCTGCCGGCGCCGAGTTCGGCCAGCGGCTGGCGGCCGTTGAACACCCGAAAGCTGTCGACCGGCAAGTCGGCCAGCATCAGTACCAGGGCCGGCTCGTCGATGTATTCGACCCCGCCGGCCAGCACCCCCCCGCCCACATTGCCCACCCAGTGCACGCCGGGCCAGCGCTGCTGCAGCTCGGCCAGCACCGCATCGGCCTGCGGTGCCAGCGCATCGGTGAGGTAGACCCAACCCAGCGTGGCCTCGAAGGGCGGCCGGCAGGCGGCGCGGCGCGCCTCCACCTGGGCGGCGGCCAGGGCCAGCGCCATGTGGGCATCGGGATGGGTGGCGTGGCCGACGAGGAAGGGCTGCATGGGGTCGGCCATCTGGCGGGGCAAGGTCAGGCGCGCAGGGCCGCAGCCCTCAGCGCACCTTGCTGCTGCTGCGCGCCTTGGGCGATGCCCGCTTGGCAGCGGTGCGCTTGCGCGCTGGCGGCTTGGAAGCGGCCATCGTCTGCGCCGCACCAGCGGCGGTCTTGGCCATGGCGCCGGGCATGGCCGCGGCCTTCTTGAAGGTTTCGCCGGCGGCATCCAGGCCTTGCTTGACCATGGCACCGGCCAGGTTGCGGGCAGCGTCGGCGGTGGTGTCCTTGACGGCGTTGGCGGCGAGCTGCGTGAATTGCTGCGTCAGCGCACCCCACCACTGCATCGGGTCAACCACACCGGGCGGCACGCCGGCCGTTGCAGGCTCGGCCGCCGAGGCCTTGCGCCCGGCAGCTTGGGCCGGTGGCGGAGCGGCGGCCTCGGGTTCGTCGTCCTCTTCGTCTTCTTCGACGCGTGCGGGGGCTGGCTCGGGCATGCGGATCTTCAGCGATTCGGTCAGGTCGCCAAACGAGACGTTCATGGTCTTGAGCGTGCTCAGCGTCATGCGCTGCACCTCCAGGGCCTGGATGGTGGCGCCCAGCATGCGCACGTTTTGCTCCAGCCAGAACTGCACGGTGCGCAACTCGTCGATGCGCTTTTCAAGTTCTTCGGGGTTCAGCGTGGGCGCGATCCACTGGCCCACATTCGGCATGGCGGCGCCGGCCCCCTTCACCAGGCCTTGCAGGAAATCGAAGCCGGGCACCATCTTGGCAAATGCGGCGGTCGGGTCGGTCATGGAGTCTCCTGGGGATGCTTTGCGGCCATGGTAGTCCCAGCCCGGGCAAAGTCACCTGGCATCGAACGGAACCCGCTGCACCGTCCAGCCGCGCTCGGCCATCAACCTGGGCAGCGCCTGCGGGCCCGACATGTGCAGCGCGCCCACGGCGGCAAACACCGCGTTGCCCAGCAGCAACTGGGCGTGGATGGCCTGGGCCAGGCCGATGTTGCGCTCGTCGTTGAGGCGGCGCATCTGCTCACGCTCGGCGGGGGTGTTCAGGCACTCGCACCACTCTTCGTAGCGGGCCAGGGCGTCCATGTCGCCGCGGGCCCAGACATCGGCCACACGGTTGATCAGGCGCCTGGCCTGGCCGTTTTCGAGTGTGTCGACGACTTGCGCCAGGGCGGTTTGCAGCTCTTGCGGGCTCTTGGGTGCGATGGCGGCCAGTTGCAGGCGCGCGCTTTCCAGCGAGACGGTCGTCTTTCCGGCGGCCTTGGCAAAGCCCATCAGGGTCATCTCTTGTCCAAAGCCGGGGTCGAGTCCATCGCGGCGGCCCGACAGCATCACCAGGGAGATGGCCTGCATCAGCGCGGGCTGCTGGTCAAAGCCGGGCAGGTTCACGCACTCGGCCCGGACTTGCTCGGCCAGCCGGTTCTGCAAGGCGGGGGGCAGGGCGGCTTCGTCCTGGCGCAGGCGCCATTCGGCCATCGTGGCCTGCAATTCCCGGTGCACGGCAGGGTCGGTCAGGTCGAGTTCCAGCGCCACTGTCTGGGCCTGGCGCAGGGCCTGCGTCACCTGCGGTCCGGGAAAGGCCCAGGCCAGCTTGCCCACATGCAGCGTGCCGTAGAGCCAGCCGATCAAACCGTCCTTTTCCAGGCGCCACAGCATGCCGCGGTCACGCGCTTCGCGCAGGCCGGTTTCGAGCTGCACCTGGGTGGGTGCCTGCGCCACCGGCGGGCAGTGGCTGGCTTCGGTGCCTTGCGCGGCGACCGGCCCGGCCAGCACCAGCACCAGCAGCGCCCCTGCGGTGGTGCGGGCGGCCGTCCGGTGCCAGAGGGAGCGGGAAACTGTCGTCGTCATGTCGTTTGTCCGGATCAAGGCTTGTCTGGCGGGGGCTGAATGCGCAGCACGCCATCGGTCTGGCTGAAGCGCAGCCGCCCCAGCACGTCCATGCCCAACAGCGGCGATCCAAGAGCCGGCAGCACGGTGATGGGCAGGCGCTCGACCTGCACGCCACCTTGCAACTGCAGATCGCCGCGGCCCGTCCAACCCCGCACGGTGCCGCCGGCGGTGGACGATTGCACCGTGCCTTCGCGCGGCAGCCCGGCCGCCTGGGCCACGGCCTGGGGCAGGGCCGTGCGGGTGGCGCCGGTGTCGACCAGAAAATCCACCGCCACACCATTGACCCGGCCCGGCCAGTGGAAGTGGCCATCGGCGCCGCGCCGCAGCTCGATCACACCGCCCTGCACGCTGACGCGGCTTTGCTGGCGCTGGTTCTGCCAGGCCTGCACGCCCAGGAAGACCGCCGTGCCCAGCACCAGCCAGGCGGTGATGTGCTTGAGCGCAGGTGGAAATTCAGTCATCAGGCCCGAACGATGCCATGGATTGCGGCCGGCGCCGCGCCCCAGGGCACTTCGGGCCCGGCTTCAGTGGCGCCGGTCGCGCCGGCCAAGCTGGCGCAGCATCACCGCCGCACCCAGCAACCAAAGCGCCCAGCTGGCGGGTTCGGGCACCAGCGACACGCCCTGGTTGAGCGACACCAGCCGCAGGCTATGGCCGTCACCTTGCTGAAGGTTGAAAGTCCAGCCCGACTGCAGGCCTTGCACGTCCACCGCCGTGCTGGTGTCCAGTGCCAGCGTGCCGCCCACCTGCAGCAGGTCGAAGACATCACCGGCCCTGGGCGCAAAGCCGTCCAGGAA
>JANOAQ010000619.1:0-2797 GCA_031411195.1 Burkholderiaceae bacterium
GCCACCCACAGCGTGAGCCAGCAACAAGGGCACTCGTCGGCCGTGGCCACCTTCGCGATCAGCATCGTGCTGACCATCGTGCGTGGCGCCAAGCTGTTCGGCTTGATCTGAACGTCCAGGAGAACAACAAGATGGCGGTCAATTTCGGTTCGAAGCGTGTCGTCGTCGGCGCGCACTACGGCCTGCGCGACTGGCTGAGCCAGCGCATCACGGCAGTGCTGATGGCGCTGTTCACGCTGCTGCTGTTGCTGCAGTTCATTTTCGGCGGCCCGGTGGGCTACGACAGCTGGGCAGCCATCTTCTCGCGCCAGTGGATGAAGGTGCTGACCTTCGTTGTCATCCTCTCCCTGGCCTGGCATGCCTGGGTGGGCATGCGCGATGTGTGGATGGACTACATCAAACCGGTGGGCCTGCGCCTGCTGGCGCAAATGTTCACGATCGTCTGGTTGGTCGGCTGCGCCGGCTGGGCGGTTCAGGTGCTCTGGAGACTGTGAATTGGCCCACCCCCTACGCGCTTCGCGCGCCCCCTCAAGGGGTCAACGCCAATGGCCCGGCAGCGCCGGCTGCACGGCGTTTGCTTGCTTGGCTTGTGCTGTTTTCCGTCTGAAGGCTGATTGACATGGCATCCAAATCTCTCGCCCGTCGCAAGTTCGACGTGGTCATCGTTGGCGCCGGCGGGTCCGGCATGCGTGCATCGCTGCAACTGGCCCGTGCCGGCCTGAATGTGGCGGTGCTGTCCAAGGTGTTCCCCACCCGCAGCCACACGGTGGCTGCGCAAGGCGGCATCGGCGCTTCGCTGGGCAACATGTCCGAGGACAACTGGCACTACCACTTCTACGACACCGTCAAGGGCTCGGATTGGCTGGGCGACCAGGACGCGATCGAGTTCATGTGCCGTGAAGCGCCCAAGGTCGTCTACGAGCTTGAGCACTTCGGCATGCCTTTCGACCGCAACGCCGATGGCACCATCTACCAACGACCTTTCGGCGGCCACACCGCCAACTACGGTGAAAAGCCCGTGCAGCGCGCCTGCGCCGCGGCCGACCGCACCGGCCACGCCATGCTGCACACGCTTTACCAGCAAAACGTGAAGGCGCGTACCCAGTTCTTCGTCGAATGGATGGCGCTCGACCTGATACGCGACGCCGATGGCGACGTGCTGGGCGTCACCGCCCTCGAGATGGAGACCGGCGAGGTCTACATCCTAGAAGCCAAGACCACGCTGTTTGCTACCGGCGGTGCCGGGCGCATCTACGCGGCCAGCACCAATGCCTTCATCAACACCGGTGACGGCTTGGGGCTGGCGGCGCGCGCTGGCATCCCGCTCGAAGACATGGAGTTCTGGCAGTTCCACCCCACTGGCGTGTCGGGTGCGGGCGTGCTGCTGACCGAAGGCTGCCGCGGTGAAGGCGCCATCCTGCGCAACGCCAACGGCGAGCGCTTCATGGAGCGTTACGCGCCCACGCTGAAGGATCTGGCGCCGCGCGATTTTGTGTCGCGATGCATGGACCAGGAAATCAAGGAAGGTCGTGGCTGCGGTCCCAACAAGGACTACATCAACCTCGACATGACCCACCTGGGTGGCGACACCATCTTGAAGCGCCTACCCAGCGTGTTCGAGATCGGCCACAACTTTGCCAACGTCGACATCACCAAGGAGCCGATCCCGGTGGTGCCGACCATCCACTACCAGATGGGGGGCATCCCCACCAACATCAACGGGCAGGTGGTGGCGCCCAACGGGGTGGGTGCAGACCGCAACCCCAACGCGGTGGTCAACGGCCTGTACGCGGTGGGCGAATGCTCTTGCGTCAGCGTGCACGGGGCCAACCGGCTGGGCACCAACTCGCTGCTCGACCTGCTGGTGTTCGGCCGGGCGGCTGGCAACCACATCGTCAAGGCGCTGGCCAAGTCGACCAAAGAGCACAAGCCGCTTCCGGCCGACGCCGCCGACTTCTCGCTGGCACGCATCGCCAAGCTCGACGCCACCACCGGCGGTGAATACGCGCAGGACGTGGCCAACGACCTGCGTGCCACGATGCAGAAGCATGCCGCCGTGTTCCGCACCCAGGAGTTGTTGACTGCCGGCACGGTGGAAGTGGCCAAGCTGCGCGAACGCGTGGCCAACATCGCGCTCAAGGACAAGAGCCGGGTGTTCAACACCGCCCGCATCGAAGCGCTGGAGGTCGAGAACCTGATCGAGGCGGCGCAGGCCACCATCGAGTCGGCCGCCGCCCGCCACGAGTGCCGCGGCGCCCACACGGTCAAGGACTACGAGCGCCCGGCCGATGACGCGCAGTTTCCGCTGGGCCGCAACGACGCCGAGTGGATGAAGCACACGCTGTGGTACAGCCAGGGCAATCGGCTGGACTACAAGCCTGTGCAGCTCAAGCCATTGACGGTGGACAGCGTGCCACCCAAGGTCCGCACCTTCTGACGCTTTTCGCAACATCGGGGACAGACATCATGGCCATCAAGAATTTCCAGATCTACCGCTACGACCCGGACCAGGACGCCAAGCCCTACATGCAGTCCATCGACGTCGAGCTCGACGGCAGCGAGCGCATGCTGCTCGATGCGCTGATGAAGTTGAAGTCGGTCGATCCGGCCATCAGCTTTCGCCGCAGCTGCCGCGAAGGCGTGTGCGGCTCGGATGCGATGAACATCAATGGCAAGAACGGCCTGGCCTGCCTGACCAACATGCGTGACCTGCCGGGCAAGGTGGTGCTCAAGCCCCTGCCGGGCCTGCCGGTCATCCGCGACCTGATCGTGGACATGACGCAGTTCTTCAAGCAGT
>JANOAQ010000620.1:0-5591 GCA_031411195.1 Burkholderiaceae bacterium
CGTTCCAGCCCCACACGTACGGCACGCCGTAGTGCTGGCCGTTCTCGTAGTGCCACGGCGCCTTCTGCAGACGCGGGTCGATGGTCTTGTAGCTGGGGATCAGGTTGACGTTGACCGGCTGCACCTTCTTGCCGCGGATCAACCGGGTGCTGGCGTCGCCGCTGGCCGTGACCAGGTCGAACCCGCCTTCGTTCATCAAGGCCACCATCTCGTCGCTGGTGCCGGCGGTCTTCACGTTGACCTTGCAGCTGGTCTTCTTCTCGAACTCGGTCACCCAGTCGAAGTCTTTGCTGGTCGCGCCCCGTTCGATGTAACCCGCCCAGGCCACGATGTCGACCTGGCCCTCGCCCTTGCCCAGCTTCTGCAGCGGGGCTTTCTGCGCTGACACCATGGTGTGGGCAACAAGGCTGGCGGCGGCGACAGTGGCCAGGGCAAGCGTACGCGCGGTGCAGTTCGGCATGTGATCTCCAGAAGGGTTGAATCCGAACCAAGCACGATAGGTGACTCGACCACGCTCTGTGAATTTCAATCCACAGGCGCTTGGTTATCTGAAAAATCGAAGCCTGGGGTTAACGCGTGGATGGAGCCCGCAGGCCAGCCCGGGCGCCGGCGGCACCTGCTCCGACAATCGTGCCGTGAACGTGTTGACGATCATTCAGCCTGGAAACGGTCGACCTCGCCACAAACGCCCCTTGATCGTTTCCAAATCGATCTACACGGTTCATGTGCCCAACACAGCACCCAAACGCCCAGGCCCTACTGCCTGGAGGGCAACGCCAGCGACGGCGTGGCCTCCCGGCGTCAATCCAAGGCAAGGGGCGGCACAGGCCGCTGCCGGCACCCGCTCACCGGCCGCTGCAGCCTTGGGTGTGTTGGGGCGCATTCGCGAGCCCTGAGGCCCTGGCCGGGCAGCCGGCGCATCAGCCCAGCTGCCAGCGGTCCCGCTCGGTCAATCCAGTCGGCCGCGCCAGCGCTTCGCGCGCGGCCTCATCACCCATCAAATGGGCCCGCCACCACAGGGTGGTGAGCTGGGCCACCACAAGGTGGTGTGCCGGCTCGCGCTCATAGGCCCCGCTCGCCCGCCGAAATGGCCCCACCCCATTGATGCGGCGTTGCGCATGGCCGGCAAAGGTCATGTGGTCGGCGCCGTCCAGCCACAGCGCGGCGCGCTGGCCGGCGGGCAAGCCTTCAAACACCCTGGCACGCGAATCGCCGGTAGAAAAAGCACCGAAGGGATCACCGTCGGCCGAGCCGGTGATGGCCATGAAGGGCCTGGTGACAGCACCGAATTGCTGCTGCGGCGACAGGCCTGCGCGGTGCGATGAGGGGCTGAGCGCAATAAAGGCCTTCAGGCGTGGTTCGACCAAATCGGCCGGCACGGGAAAGCGCTGACCAGCCACCGCTTGCACCGTGACCGCACCGAACGAATGGCCCGCCAGGCCAAGCGCATCCAGCCTCGCCTGGCCCCACGGCACCAGGCTGGCAGCCGTCTGGGCGCCCGATGAAGCCCCGGCAGCACCCTTGCGCCGCGCCAATTCGTCCACCGCAAAACGCACATCGTGCACCCGCGCGACCAACTGATCGACATTGGCCGCCGCCTGCAACCCGCTGCGAATGGCCGCCGTGTCACTGCCCGCATGCTGCAGGTGCACGACCAGGAAGCCCGCCTCGGCCCAGGCGCTGCCCCAAGCGTGCGCACCATGGCGGCTGCCCCCCAGGCCATGCGAGAACAGCACCACCGGCCATGGCCCGGGCGTGGTGGGAATACGCACCAGCACCGGCACATCGCGCCCACGCGCAGCGTCGTGCCAGGTCTCGTCTACTGGTGCTGCGGCCATGCTGCGCGCTGTAAGAGCCCACAGGCCAAGGCCGCCAACGGTCAGCAGGGTGCGTCGCTTCATGGTGCGGCGATTCTGATTCGATCTGCGTGGGTTGAGACGGGCGTTTACCGCAAGCTCGTCGTCCGAGCCACGGCCCGTGTTGCCGCCCTTGCCAGCCAACCACCTGTGGCACCACCTGTGGCACCACCTTCGAGCGCAGTGGTCGGCCAGGCCATGGAGAGCGATGGTGCCACCCGGGCTGGCATCTGGCTACGATCTGCGCCGTTGTGCAGCCACCCCGGTGCGCCCGATCCTCCCACCCACCCGCCTACCCGCCCGCAGGAACCCCCAATGATTCCCGACCACGCCGATTTCAACGCCATGCTGGCCCACTGGGCCGCGCAGCAGCCCGACGCCCCCGCCATCGTCTTCGGCGATACCCGCCGCACCTGGGCCCAATTGCGTGAACGGGTGCAGCGGGTGGCCGCCGGCCTGCGCGCCGCCGGCCTGCAGCCCGGTGACCGCATCGCCGTGCTGGATTTGAACCACCCGTCCTGCCTGGAACTGACGCTGGCCTGCGCGCTGACCGGCTGCGCCAATGCGGTGGTCAACTTCCGCCTGGCGCCGCCCGAGATCGTCTACGTGATCAACGACGCCAAGGCCCGTGTGTTGTTCGTCGGCCCTGAATTTGCGGGCGCCGCTGCCCAGCTGCGCGACAAGTTGCCGTTGCTGGAGCGCGTGATCCACATCGGCGGCGCAGCCGACGAGTACGAGCCGTGGCTGGCCTCGCACCAGCCCGACAGCCGCGTGCACCCGGCCGCCGGGACCGACTGCTTCGTGCAGCTGTACACCTCGGGCACCACCGGCTTCCCGAAGGGCGCGATGCTCACCCACCACGGCATGCTGGCCCATGCCCGCAACGTGGCGGCCACGCAGACCCTGGGTGCGCACTCGCGGGTGCAGGTCGCCATGCCGCTGTTCCATGTGGGTGGCACCAGCTATTCCTTCGTGGCCTGGGCCGGTGGCGCGCCGATCTTCATGATGCGCCTGCCCGACCCGCTGGGCGCTCTGCAGATGCTCGAGCGCGAGCGCATCACCCACACCTTCTACGTGCCCGCGCTGATGGCCGCGATGACCCAGGTGCCGGGTGGCGACAAGTTTGACTTCTCGGCGCTGCGGGCGGTGTCGTACGGCGCCTCGCCGATGCCGTTGCCGGTGATGCGCGCCTGCCTGCAGCTGTTTCCGAAGGGCACGATGCAGCAGGTCTACGGCATGACCGAGCAGTGCGGCGTGGTCACCATCCTGCCGCCCGAGGACCATGAGAACCCAGCGGTGGCGCACCGTCTGGTGTCGGCCGGCAAGGTGATCCACGGGGTCGAGATCGAGGTGCGTGAGCCCGCCACCGGTGCGCCGGTGCCGGTGGGCCAGGCCGGCGAGATCTGGGTGCGCAGCGACCAGATCATGGCCGGCTACTGGGGCAAGGCCGAAGCCACGGCGCAGGCGATCACGGCCGACGGTTGGTATCGGTCGGGCGACGGCGGCCACATCGACGCCGACGGCTATGTCTACGTCACCGACCGCATCAAGGACATGATCATCAGCGGCGGCGAGAACATCTACCCCGCCGAGATCGAGCGTGTGCTGGCCGAGCACCCGGCACTGCAGGACGTGGCGGTGATCGGCGTGCCCGACGAGCGCTGGGGCGAGGTGCCCAAGGCGGTGGTGGTGCTGAAAGTCGGCGCCACGCTGGCCGACCCCAACGAGCTGGTGGCCTGGTGCCGCGAGCGATTGGCCGCCTACAAGTGCCCGAAGACAGTGGATGTGCTGGCCGAGCTGCCGCGCAACCCCACCGGCAAGATCTTGAAGCGTGAGCTGCGCAAGCCCTACTGGGATGGCCGCGAGCGGCAGGTGGCCTGACAGCGCCGGGGAGCAGTGGCAGCGGCCAGGTCAGCGCGGTATGAAAAACGTTGACCGCTCACGTTGCACGGCAGAGGCCTGGCCGGTGCTGTCGAGCAGGCTCACCTCGAACTGCACCGGCACCGATTGGCCGTGCAGCGCCTGGGCGGCGGCAAACGGCAGGCGCAGGCGGACGGCCGCCGAGCCGAGGCCGGCCGGTGGCGCGCTGACCTGGGCCGTCTGCACCGCCAGACCGGGCGGGCCGGTCGCGTCGATGCGGTAGGTGTGCGGCCGTTCGCTGCGGTTCATGATCTGCAGGCGGTACACGTTTTCGATGTCGCCGTCCTCGACCACCCGGGCCAGCGCACCACGGTCCTTGATCACGTCGACCTGGAAGGGGCTGCGCAGCGCCACGCTGGCGGCGAAGGCCAGGCTGGCAGCCGACAGCAAACCGCCGTAGATCAGCACGCGCGGGCGCAGCGCGCGCTTGAACATCTGCAGCTTCGACAAGCCTTGGGCCACCCCGTTTTCGGTGGAGTAGCGGATCAGGCCTTTGGGATAGTTCATCTTGTCCATCACGTCGTTGCAGACGTCGATGCAGGCGGCGCAGCCGATGCATTCGTTCTGCAGGCCGTCGCGGATGTCGATGCCGGTGGGGCAGACCTGCACGCACAGCGTGCAGTCGATGCAATCGCCCAGGCCCTGGGCGGCGGGGCTGGCCTTGCGCGAACGTGATCCGCGCGGGTCGCCGCGTGCGCTGTCGTAGGCGATGACCAGCGAATCCTTGTCGATCAGCGCGCTCTGAAAGCGGGCATAGGGGCACATGTACTTGCACATCTGCTCACGCAGGTAGCCTGCGTTGCCATAGGTGGCCGCGCCGTAGAACAAGACCCAGAAGCCGTTCCAGGGCGTCACCGTCAAGGTGACCACCGCCTGGCCCAACTCGCGGATCGGGGTGAAGTAGCCGACAAAGCTGAAACCCGTGAACAGCCCGATCGCCACCCAGGCCACTTGCGTGGCGCCCTTGCGGGCGAACTTGTCCACCGACCAGGGCGCCTGGTCCAGGCGCATGCGGGCGATGCGGTCCCCTTCGAACTGGCGCTCGACCCACATGAAGATTTCGGTGTAGACGGTCTGCGGGCAGGTGTAGCCGCACCACAGCCGCCCGGCCACCGCAGTGAAGAAAAACAGCGCCAGGGCCGAGAGCACCAGCAAGGCGGCCAGGAAGATCAGGTCCTGCGGGTAGAGCACCAGCCCCAGGATGTAGAAGCGCTGCGCCTCCAGATCGAAGAGCAAGGCCTGGCGCCCGTCCCACTGCAACCAGGGCAGGCCATAGAACAGCAGCTGGGTCAGCCAGACGAAGGTCCAGCGCCAGGTGGCGAACCAGCCCTTGACCGCCCGGGGGTAGATGTCGGGCCGCTTCTGGTACATCGATACGAACTGCGTGGCGTCGCCGGGGTCGCCAGCGGGTTCGCCAGCGAGGTCACCAGTCGTGGCGACCAGCCGGATCGGGATGATGGGGCGCGCAGGTACTTTTCGGTTCACGGTTGCTCTCGTTTCAACTCACCGAGTTTCGAGGCGATGTGGCGCCATTCTTCGGCATCGGGCAAAGGCTTTTTGGTTTTGGTGATGGGCTTCCAATCACGCGCGAGCGCGGCGTTCAGGGCCGTGAAGTGCCGTTGATCGCCGGGTACATCCTCTTCGGCATAGATCGCATTGACCGGGCACTCGGGCACGCAGACGGCGCAGTCGATGCACTCGTCGGGGTCGATGACCAGAAAGTTCGGGCCCTCGCAAAACGCGTCCACCGGGCAGACGTCCACGCAGTCGGTGTACTTGCAGCGTATGCACGCCTCGGTGACGACGAAGGTCACG
>JANOAQ010000621.1:0-2376 GCA_031411195.1 Burkholderiaceae bacterium
GGAGGATCTCGCGTTTGGGTACTTCGCGACGACGTGGCATTTCGATTCCTTTATCTGCTTCAGCGGGTGACCGGACCCATGGGACCGCACCGGAAGGACCACGCAACGGGCCCCTCGCTTACTCGGCGGCGCTCATGCGCCCACCGCAACAATCAACGCGCCGGACTTGCTGGCAACGCTGACAACCGCTTGAAGACCCTGGAACGGGCCTTCCAGTGATCAGATTTCGATCACTTCTTGGGGCGCTTTGCCCCGTACTTGGAACGCGACTGCTTGCGATCCTTGACGCCCTGCAGGTCGAGCGAGCCGCGCACGATGTGGTAGCGCACGCCAGGCAGGTCCTTGACCCGACCGCCGCGCACCAGCACGACGCTGTGCTCTTGCAGGTTGTGGCCTTCGCCACCGATGTAGGAAATGATTTCGAAGCCGTTGGTCAGGCGAACCTTGGCAACTTTCCGCAGAGCGGAGTTGGGCTTCTTCGGGGTGGTGGTGTACACGCGGGTACACACGCCCCGGCGCTGCGGGCTGTTTTGCATCGCAGGCGACTTGCTCTTGACGACCTCGACCTGGCGGCCAAAGCGAACGAGCTGGTTGATGGTTGGCATAGGTAACTTGTTCCCGTTTGAAGTCACTGTTCTTCGGCGGCCGGCACTGCAGCCCAACGACGAAAGCGAAAACGGCGCCTAGCCTCGCACCAGTGCGAGACAAGACGCCAGCTAGGTCATCCGTTCGATGTGTCACCCAACGATGCGGGCGACGGATCTGCCGAAAAGCCCTCGATTATATTCAACTCAACCGCTCGCCACAAGCCCGTTGCATGGCAATGCGCAAGAGCGGCCACGTTGCGACCACGTTGCTGAATGAACCGATGCCGAATCCGACCGTGCCTTTGACCGAATTCCGTCCAGTGTGGGTCGTGCTGGACACCAATGTCGTGCTGGATCTGCTGGTGTTCGACGACGCCCAGGCGGCGCCATTGCGCGCAGCGCTTGAGTGCGGTCGTCTGCGGGCAATCACCAACGACGCTACCTTGTTCGAGTTGGTAGACGTCTTGCGTCGCCCGTTTCTGACCCCCTGGGACGTGTCTGTCGATCAGGTGCTGGCGAGCCTTGGCAGCTGGAGCCAGCCAGTAGGCGATGCACCTGTGCAGCCGTCACCACCCGCCCCGCGCTGCAGCGACGGGGATGATCAGAAGTTCATTGATTTGGCACTGGCCACCGGAGCGCGCTGGCTGATCAGCCACGACCGCGCGCTGCTGGCGCTGGCCAAGCGCGCACGCTTGCGCGGATTGGACATCCTGACGCCGCGCACTTGGGCGTCCTGTCATGGCGACGCCCGGCCCGCAGCCACTCAAAATTTGTCGCTGAAATGAAACAAGGGCGACCGAAGTCGCCCTTGTAAGTTGCCGCGGCCGGGGGCCTCTGTGGCCCCCGCCGTGCATGCCTATCACTCGCCAGTGTTGCCACCCGCGGCTTCCGCCCCGGCATCGACCGCCGCCATCTGCACGGCAGCCAATTCTTCAGCCTCCTGCAGCGAAATTGCGCGGCGTTCGGTCTCGTCCATCTCTTCCTTCACCTTGCGGGCCTGGTGGTAGGCCATGCCGGTGCCGGCGGGGATGAGGCGACCGACGATGACGTTTTCCTTCAGACCACGCAGTTCGTCGCGCTTGCCCATGATGGCCGCTTCGGTCAGCACGCGGGTGGTTTCCTGGAAGGAGGCCGCAGAGATGAACGAGTCGGTGGACAACGATGCCTTGGTGATGCCCAGCAGCACATCGGCATAGGTGGCGGGCAACTTGTCCTCGCCGCGCAGTCGGTCGTTGGTGTCGAACAACTCGGAGCGCTCGACCTGCTCGCCCACGATGTAGGTCGAATCGCCCGAATTGGTGATCTGCACACGACGCAGCATCTGGCGAACGATCACCTCGATGTGCTTATCGTTGATCTTCACACCTTGCAGGCGGTAGACGTCCTGCACTTCGTCGACGATGTAGCGCGCCAGTTCTTCAACACCCAGCAGGCGCAGGATGTCCTGCGGATCGGCCGCGCCGTCGACGATGAGCTCGCCCTTGTTGACCACCTGGCCTTCGTGCACCAGGATGTTCTTCTCCTTGGCCACCAGCTCTTCGTACTTGACGCCTTCGGGGTCGGTGATTTCCAGGCGAACCTTGCCTTTGGTCTCCTTGCCGAACGACACCGTGCCGGTCTTCTCGGCCAGGATGCCGACATCCTTGGGCGAGCGGGCCTCGAACAGCTCGGCCACGCGCGGCAGGCCACCCGTGATGTCGCGTGTCTTCTGGCCTTCGACCGGAATGCGAGCCAGCACTTCGCCGGGGGCGAGGTCCTGGCCGTCACGCACCTGGATGAGCGAGCCCAC
>JANOAQ010000622.1:0-2787 GCA_031411195.1 Burkholderiaceae bacterium
CAGCACGTCGTCAAACGGCCGGCTCACCTCCTCGCCCCGGGTGTAGGGCACGACGCAGTAGCTGCAGTATTTGCTGCAGCCTTCCATGATCGAGACAAAGGCCGAGGCGCCGTCCACTTTGGCCGGCGGCAGGTGGTCGAACTTTTCGATCTCGGGGAAGCTGATGTCCACCTGCGCGCGGCCCTGGGCCTGGCGCTGGGTCAGCAACTGCGGCAGGCGGTGCAGGGTCTGCGGGCCGAAGACCACATCCACGTACGGTGCCCGCTCGATGATGGCCGCGCCCTCCTGGCTGGCCACGCAGCCGCCCACGCCGATCATCACGCCGCGGGCCTTGAGGTGCTTGACGCGGCCCAGGTCGGAAAACACCTTCTCTTGCGCTTTCTCGCGCACCGAGCAGGTGTTGAACAGGATCAGGTCGGCCTTTTCGGGGTCGTCGGTGGGCTCGTAGCCTTCGGCCGCGTGCATCACGTCGGCCATCTTGCTGGCGTCGTACTCGTTCATCTGGCAGCCGAAGCTGCGGATGTAGACCTTTTTGCTTGTCGTCGTCATGGGGGTGCCTCAGCGCCGGGTCCAGGTTTGCGCGGCGGGGTTGAACAACCACTGCTGCGCTTCTTGCGGGGTGGTGGGCCAGGGCTTGCGCGCGGCTTCTTCGGGGGTGAGCACCCAGACATTGAGCACCTGGCCGGAGGTGGGCTCGACGGTGTAGTGCACCAGCAGTTCCTGTCCGACCAGTGCGCCCGACAGTTGCAGCATGTTGTTGGCACCCCGGATACGCGCGCCCGGCGCCAGGCGGGTGGCCTGCTCGTTCAGCCTCACATCGGGCGGCTGCACGATCTGCAGCACACCGCGCAGGGCAGTGGCGGGGAAGGGGCGCGTGGTTTGCGCAAGCACGGGCCAGGCCAGTGCGGCCGCCAGGGTGGCGACCAGGGCACAGCGGTTCATGGTGTAGATCCAGTGGCTGTGGATGAAACTTGAAAACGGCGCGAGCGTAGCAGATCAGCACCGTTGGCATCTGTCTGTTTCGTCGATCGCACCGCGCCTGCGCGCCGCACCATCCAGGCCGAGGATCAACTGCCCACCATGCCCTTGTTGTCGATGTTGCGCCGCTTTTTTTCGGGCCGCTGCCGGCTTGGCTGGCTGCTGCTGGCCGCTGCCTGCCTGGCCACGCCGGCGGCGGCGCAGACCTACACCGTCACGTCCACCGCCTTCACCTGGGATTCGGTCAGCACCGCTTCGGGGGTCAGCGGCGACGATGTGGCCTCGGGCGCCGTCACCATGGGGGCGGGCTTCAGCTTTCCCATGGGTGGCGTCAACTACACCCAGGTCTACTTCAACAGCAATGGCCTGGTGACGCTGGGCAGCGCGACCACGTCCTACACGAATGTGGCCCTGCCCACCAGCACGGTACCGGCGGTCTCTCTGGCGGCCTTCTGGGACGACCTGCGGTCTGACGTCGGCGGCGCCAGCATCAACTACGGGCTGTCGGGCAGCGCGCCCAATCGCCGTTTCGTGATCTCCTACAACTCGGTGACGCTATACGCCAACGCCAGCACCAAGTTCAAGTTCCAGGTGGCCTTGTTTGAGGACGGCACCATCGAGTATCGCTACGACAGCATGGACTCCGGCGCGACGGCAACGGTCGGCGTGCAGGTCAGCAGCACCGACGGCACCAACTTCACCGGCAGCCCTGGCATCTCCACCATGGCCCAGCAGACGCTGCGCTGGGTGCCACGGGAAAATTCAGCGCCGGGTGGCGTCAGCGGCCACGTGTGGTGGAGCCGGGCCGGCACCCTGACCAGCACCGTGGCCGATGGTGGTGCCATCAGCACCTGGACCAATGCCGCCAACTACGTCAAGAACCTGAGCGCCGGCACCACCAGGCCGCTGCTGGCCAACAACAACGGCCGCAACCTCAACTTCAACCCCACGGTGGCCTTCACCAGCACCACCTCGTCGGCGGCCGCAGCGCAGTACTTCACCAGCGCCAGCCTGCTGGGCAGCACATCGCACAACCAGACCCACTTTTTCTGGGTGGCCTATCCGACGGTGACCGCCGCGCGCACCTACCTGTTCTGGGAGGGCCAGATCTCTGCCCGCGTCTCCAGCCACATGCCCTGGCTTGACGGCACGGTGCATTGGACGTCCGGCAACTGGGTTGATCGATCGTTGATCTACACACCGGCCGTCAGCCCGGTCAATCGCCCGGTGCTGTATTCGATGCTCAAGGACGCCAGCGCCAACCTGCCCACGCTGGCGGCGCGCCAGGCGGTGCGGCAGAACGGCGTGTTGGCAGGCACGCTGGCAAGCAGTGCGGCCTTTGCAGGCAACAACACCCCCTTCTACCTGGGCTGGCAGTCGGTCGAGACCGGCAGCGCCACTTTTCAGGGCCATGTGGCCGAGGGCATCTTCCTGCTCGACAAGACGCTCAGCGGCGCAGAGATCAACCAGATCGAGAGTTACCTGTCGATCAAGTACGGCCTGACCCTGGGCGAGAACGGCGCCACCGCCGCAGCCTACCTCGACAGTGGCGGCAGCACGGTGTGGACCGCCAACACCGGTTACCACCACAACGTGGCCGGCGTGGGCCGTGACGACACCACCAAGCTGGACCAGCGCATCACGCGCAGCAGCAACAACGGCAACCAGATCACGGCCACCTCGAACGCCAGCATGCCTTCGGCAGGCAGCCTCATCTCGGCGCAAGCGGGCACGGCCTTCACCGCCGACAAGGCCTACGTCATCTGGGGCGACAACAACGGCGACACGGCAGGCATCCTGCCCATCACC
>JANOAQ010000623.1:0-18495 GCA_031411195.1 Burkholderiaceae bacterium
GGCGCTGGCCGGGTGGCGTGCCGGCGGCTTGGGCGGCCAGGGCCAGCGCGGCTTCGGGGCTGTCGGCATGGCCCATCAGCACCACTAGCTGGCGGGTCTGCCCAGGCGGCACGCTGAGGGCCAGCGACAGGGCGGCGCAAGGGTCCAGCCCTGGCCCGGCGCGCCGGGCCAGGTGATCGGGCAGCACCGCATGGCCCCGGGCGTCGTAAAACTCGCGGCGGTCGCAGGTCCAGTCGTCGCCATCGTCGCTGCCTTCCTCGTCCACCCGGGCCACAAAGGCGGTGGCGTTGCCAAACCCCGCGGCATGGTCGGCCTGCGTCGCCAGCAGGGTGGTGAGCCAGGGCCCGGCCTCACTGCCGGGCCCGGCGCCTTGCTGGCGCAGGCGCTGGCGCTCGCGCCGGGTGTGCACCGTGGCGCGGTCGCTGCGCTGGGCGCCCAGCAACCATTCGGTGACGGCCACCCAGCGCAGGTGAGCGATCCGGCTGCCAGTGTTGTGCACCTGCAAGCTGACCTGACGCACTGCGGCGTCGTTGTCCACGCACCAGGTCAGGGTGATGGCCAGATCGCCGCGTTGATGGCCGATGGTGGTGGTGCCGGCGGCGTGCGTCACCTGGTAGCGCACGCCGGCGGCGCCGGCGGCGTTGGGCGTGGCGCTCCAGGTTTGCAGGTTGCGCAAGTCCTGCAGCAGCCACCACTCGGCTGGCGGGTCGGCCACCGGGTCGTTCGACCAGGCGGTGAGCTGGTGCAGCCGGCTGTTGCCGGCCCAGGTGTAGCCACCACCCGCTTCGGTCAGCAGGCTGCCGAACGCCGGATTCGCCAGCACCTGCGTCCAGGGGCGCTGGGGGCGCTGGTCGGCGCCCACCGCAAAGCCGAAGGCGCCGGTGACCGCATCGAACCGGCCCTGGGGCGCGGCAGGGGCTCGCACGGGAGGCGCCGCTGCGGGCAGGGCGGTGCTGGCCATGTCCTGGCGCTCTTGCAGCGCCGCTTCGTGGGCAGCCAGCCAGGCCCGCACCGGGTGGCCCAGCGGCCGGCCATCGGCGTTCAGGCGCACCCGGGCCACCGTGCGCAGGGTGGCCAGTTCATCGGGCGACAGCTCGTCGGGGCGCAGCAGGTGCAGACCGGCGTCGTGGGCAGCGTCGGACTGGACTGCGCCCGTGTCAACCCGCTGATCCGCTTGCATGTCCGCCCGCAGTTCGGCCCGCAGGCGGTCGCGCAAGGCCACCAGGGCCTGGTGCAGCGGCATCAGGTAGGAGGCTGGTTCGCTGTTGAGCACCACCAGATCGCAGGCCAGCCCGCCCCAGGCCCAAAGGCGCAGCGCCTGGGTCAGGGAGCGCACCAGGCCCAGGCCGTGCAGCGAGGCGACTTGCACCAGGATCAGCGGTCGGTCGCCCGACAGGCCGAAGCGCCACAACAGGCGCTTGTCGCACAGGCCGCCGGGGTTGCCCGGCGCGCTGCGGGTCAGGGTGTAGAGCAGGGCGGTGCTCACGCTTTGCAGTGCGGCCAGTGCCTCGGCAGACAGCCCCAGGGTGCGCAGGCGGATGCCGCTGAGCGTGGCCGACATCAGCGACGAACGGTGCACCGGCCCGCTTTGCCGGTAACGGTCAACCAGGGCTTGCAAGCGGTCCATATCGGGCGCCACAGCGGTGGCAAAGGTGAGCTGGGCCTTGCCGCCGGGGGCAATCGTCAGGCGCACGGCCAGGGCACACACCGGGTCCAGCCCGGTGGGCAGGCTGCGCGCGGGGTCGCCGGGGTGCTGGCCGTCGGGCACGCTGTGCAGATCCCACAGCGGTTGGGCGGTGGCCTGGTTGCGGCCCCGCCAGCGTTGGCGGTCGACCTGCACGCGCAGGCCCTGCAGCGGCGCCTGCACATTGCTCAGAAAGTGCGCGGCGTGCGCTGCGGGTTCGGTGGCCAGGCGCGGCGTGCGGCTGAACACCAGTGCCTGGTGCGAAGGTTGCCACTGCGCTGAAACGAACAGGCCGGTGAAGGCCGGGTGGGCTTCGTCGGCGCGGGCGTCGCTCAGCGCCACCTCGAAACACGACAGCAGCTCCAGCGTGAGCGGTGCGTCGCCATCGTTGTGCAGGGCGACCTCGCGGAACTCGATGTCGTCCTCGGGGCTGACCCAGACGGTGGTGCGCGCACGCAGGCCCGGCCAATCGGCCTGGAAGCACACCCGGTCGGCGTGGAACACGCTCTGGTAGTGGGCTCGCGGGTCGGGCGCGGGGTGCTGCGTCAGCGAGGCCGGCGCGGCCAGGTGGCCACCGCGCAGCCACAGGAAGCTGCCGTAGGCATCGCGCAGCAGGTCGTCGCGCCAGCGGGTGATGTCCACCGGCTGGGCCGTGCCCGGTGGCCGCCAGCGGCTGAAGCCCGCGCCGTTCGCGCGAATGGCCACGTGGTAGCGGCCATTGCCCAGCAAGTGGGTGGGCGGCAGCGCGCTGGCGCCGGGCGGCACCGCCCGCTGCGGTGCGACGGCGGGGGCGCTCTGGGGCGGCGGCGGTGACTCGTGCTCGAGCCTGCGGCGCCGTGCCAGCTCACGCGGGGGGCGCTCGTGCAGCAGCGAGGCCACCGCCTCGATGCCGGGCGTGGCCATGCCCCAGCGCTGGGCCACGTTGTCCAGCAACACATTGGCCAGGGCCACGATGCTCATGCCCTGGTGGTGGGCCATGTAGGCGGCCACCGGGGTGATGGACAGGCCGGTACTCTGGCGTGCGGGCGTGCAATCGAGCGCTTCGATGAAGCCCAGGCGGCCCCGCGCGCCCAGGGCGGACAGGGCGGCCAGGTTGGCCCAGGCGCGGTGCGGTGCCACCTGGGCGGCCAGCACGGTGGCGTACGGTGCGATCACCAGCTCGTCGGGCGGCGTGCGGCGCAGCGCCAGTGCGGGCACACCTTGCGGCGCGTACTGGTAGGCCAGCGTGTGGTCACGCTCGGCGTAAGCCGATTCAGAGATGCCCCAAGGCAGCGCGCGCGATTTCGTAAAAGCCATCTGCAGGCGCACGGCGGCGCGGCAGGCCTCGCGCAGCACGCTGCCGGGTGGTTCAGCCAGCACCAGGCTGGGCATCAGGTACTCGAACATCGAGCCCGACCACGAGCGCAGGCCGGCCACTGTGCCCACCGCTTCAAACGGCCGGCCCAGGGCCGCCCAATGGCGCATGGGCACATCGCCCTTGGCAATGGCCAGCAGACTGGTCAAGCGCGACTCCGAGGCCAGCAGGTCGTAGAAGCCGGCGTCCAGTTGCTGCTCGGCCAGACGAAAACCGATGTGCAGCAGGCGCCGGCGCGGGTGGTAGAGAAAACGGTAGTCGGCTTCGTGGGCCAACTGCTCGCAGCGCTGGGCGATGGCCAGCAGACGGGCGCTGATTTCTGCGTGCTGACGCGCGGCCGCCGCAGGGGTCTGGCCGGGCGGCGCGTCCAGCCGGGCCGACGCGGCCATGGCACGGTGGTCGGCCAGGGCGGCCCGCAGTGCGGCACGGTCGTCGGCGGTGCCGCCGCAGCGGCCTGTCAGCAGCGGCCTCAGGCGCTGGCCGGAGCGTGCCAATGCCGCGGCGCTGCTGGCGCTGTCCAGCGGTGCCGCAGCCCAGCCCTCACAGGCCTGCGCCAAGGCCAGCAGGTGGCCGCCCAGGTTGCCGCTGTCCACGGTGGACACGTACAAGGGCAGCAGCGGTGCGCCGCTGGCCGTGTCGTACCAATTGAGAAAGTGGCCATGGTGGCGTTGCAGCGTGCCCAGCGTGGCCAGGGTGGCCTCGCAGCGGTCGGCCAGCTCGGTGCTGCCGATCCAGCCGAACTGGCGCGCGCAGGCCGCGCTCAGCAGGTACAGGCCGATGTTGGTGGGCGAGGTGCGGCGCGCCAGCATGTCGTGCGGCAGGGTCTGCAGGTTGTCGGGCGGCAGGTGGTGGTCGGCGGCGGTCACGCAGCGCTCGAAGTAGCGCCAGGTGTCGCGGGCCACCGCATGCAGCACGGCCTGCTGGTGCTCGCTCAGAAGCGCATCGCGCCGGGCCGGGCGCGGGCGGCTGACCCAGGCGATGCCCAGTGGCCCGCTGGCCCACAGCCCGCACAGGGCGGCGGCCAGCCAGGGTGTTGGCGTGCGCAATAGCAGCAAGACGCCCAGCAGGGCGATGGCGGCGAAGGGCGTGCGGTGGTGCTGGCCCAGCAGGCCGGCGGCGCCTTGGCGGGCCTGGCTCAAGGTGGCGGCAAAGGGTGTCCATTGCAGCAGGTGGCGGCGGCTGACGGCCAGGCGCCAGAGCGTGCGCACGATGGCATCGGCCGCCAGGCTGGCCTGCTGCAGCAGTTGCTGCAGCAGCCACAGCCCGCCGGCCAGGGCGCGCAGCAGGTCGCCGCCGGACTGGTAAAAAAAGTGGCGCCGCGCCAGGTCGTCGCGGCTGGGCGCCAGGCCAGCCACCGCGCCCATCAGCGGGCCGGCCAGCAGGGCGGTCATCACCAGGGCCAGGGCCGCCCAGGGTGAGCCTGCCACGCCCGCCAGCGCCAGCGCCAGCAGCGCCAATGACATCGGTGCCACCAGGGAACGGCGCAGGTTGTCCAGCAGCTTCCAGCGGTTGATGCCGCGCAAGGGGTAGCGCCTGGGTTGAACCAGCAGCGGCAGCAGCTGCCAATCACCTCGGGTCCAGCGGTGCAGGCGCGCGGCGGCCACATCGGCGTGGAAAGGCGAGTCTTCGGCCACCGTCACATCGCTCACCGCCGCGCAGCGGGCCAGCGAGCCTTCGATCAGGTCATGGCTCAGCACCTGCCCCTCGGGCAGGCGGCCGGCCAGCACGGCATGCACCGCGGGCACATCGAACAGGCCCTTGCCGCTGAAGCTGCCTTCGCCGAACAGATCCTGGTAGACCTCGCTGGAGGCGGCGCTGTAGGGGTCGATGCCGCCCTGCCCGGCAAACAGGGTGTGAAAGCGGGTGGCTTCGGCCAGGCTGGGCAGGGGCGTCACCACCCGGGGCTGCAGCATGGCGTAGCCACTGACCACGCTGCGGCCACCGTCGGCCAGGCGGGGCTGGTTCGCCGGGTGCATGGCCACACCCACCAGGTCACGCAGACGGCCCGGCGGCAACTCGGTGTCGCTGTCCAGCGTGAGCAGGTAGCGTGTGCCGGGCGCGGTGCGTGAGGTCTCGCCCAGCGCCATGAACTGCCCGGCGGCATCGACATCGTCGGGGGTGGCCAGAAGGGCTACCAGTTGCTCGAGCTTGCCGCGCTTGCGCTCCCAGCCCAGCCAACGGCCTTCGGTGGGGCAGTAGCGGCGGGGGCGGTGCAGCAGCACAAAGCGGGGTGCCTGCGGCCGGGTTTGGTCGGGCAACACGGGCTGGGGGTAGCGGCGGTTCAGCGCCTCGATGGCAGCCATGGCTTCGGTCAGCCGCTCGGTATCGCCGGGGGCCTGGGCGGCATCGGCATCGGCCCAGTCGCTGAGCAGGGCGAATTGCACCTGCACCTCGGGGTTGGCCAGGTGGTGCAGGCGCAGGCGGTGGGCCAGCGCCTTGGTGCCTTTGGTGCTGGTCAGCATGCAGGGCACAACCACCATCACGCGGTGGCTGGCCGGGATGCCGGCGGCCAGGGACAGGCGCGGCAGCGTGGCCGGGCGCGCCGATTCACTGACCAGGCGGTTGACGATGGCGACCACCGCTTCGCTGGCCGGGCCCAGCATCAGCAGGACCACCACCCAGGTCCACCCTGGCGCGGCCGCACCACCGTGGCGCAGCAGCAACCAGGCCACCAGGGCCACCGTGCCGACGGCCAGGGTGGCCAGGTAGGCCGGCAGGGCCAGGGCGGCGCGGTGGGTCTGCCAGGCGGCCAACCAGGGGCGGTGCAGGCCCAGCGCCAGGCGCAGCTCGGGCCGGCCCGCGCCGTGCAGCCAGTGGCCGGCGGTGGCCCGCACATCGGCCTGTGCCGCAGCCGAGTCGGCCTGGCTCAGGTCCGCTGCCGTGGGCGGGCCATCGCGGGCGGGTACCGGGTTGCCTGCGGTCGTGGCCCCCTGCATCAAGCCCAGTACCTGCCGGGCCACGGCGACTTCACTTCGGCGCGATTGGCGGGCCAGGCGTTCGATGGCATGCAGGCTCTGGTCGCGGGTGGCGCTGTGTTCAGCGGCAAACAGCGGCGCGTCCAGCATGACCTGCATCAGCAGGCTGCTGCGGGCGACGATGTCGGGCCAATCGGCCGCACCGATGGCGCGCAAGGCGGCCACGGCATTGCTCACGCTCAGGTTGTCGGCGGCCTGGTCGGCACCGTTCTGCACGGCCTGCGTGGCGGCATCGGGCAGGGCTTGCAGCAGCCAGGCGCGCTGCTCGGCCGTGGGCGCCACCGGCAAGGCGGCGCCCGGGTCTTGCAGGCGCAGGGCGAGCTGGCCCAGAAAGTGCCGGCCCACGCCGCGTTGCTGCAGCTGCGCCAGCACGCGGTCCAGGGCCGCAGGGGGGTGCCGGTCGAGGTGGTCGCAGCACAGGTTGGCCACCGCCCGTGCAGCCTTGTGGGTGGCCACCCGTTCGGCTAGGCGGCGCAGGTTCTCGATCAGCACCACGCGCAAGGTGGTGGCCAGGGCCCACATCTCGCCCAGCGTCAGCTCCCGCGTCTGCTGGTAGGCCTGCAGAAACTGCACCAGCAAGTCTTCGTCGAAATCGCTGTCGGTGTGCGCCACGAAGGCCCAGGCCACGCCATAGACACGCGGCAGGCCTTCGAGCGGTGGGTCCTGCAGCACCGGCAGCGCACCGAAGTAGCGGCGCGGCAGCCCCGCCCGCACCTCTTCGACCTGGGTTTCGATCAGGTGAAAGTTGTCCAGCAGCCACTCGGCGGCCGGGCTGATGTCGTGTCCTGTGTCCGCCTGCAGCCCGATGTAGCGCCGGGCCAGGCGCAGCACCGCGATGTTGTCGCGCAGACGCGGAAAGAAATGCGACACCCGAGCCGGCTGGTGCCGGGCCCGGTGGGTCAGGCCCAGGCTGTGGCCGTGCAGCGCAAAGCGCTGCGGACCGAATATTTCAGCCCGGATGGGCGGTTCGACGGCGCCCAGGTGTGGGTCGAGCACATCGCACAGGGCACCCGGTGCCTCGGGCAGGTCGTGCCGCAAGGCCGCCCAACCCATGGCCTAGGCTACCAACGAGGCGGCCAGGATCATCGCGGCAATCGCCAGCACCGTGCTGACGAAGCGCGGGGCCACCAGCCCGTGCGTGCTTTCAGCGATGCAACGCATGGCAAACAGGCGCCCGCCCGGGCCGCGGCAGCGGGCCAGGTGCACATCCAGACCAGGCAGATCGGGCCGGGTGTGCGTGGAGAGTTCGGCGGGCGCAGTGGTGCGCCAGTTGGGGGCAGACGGCAGCATAGGCAGCATGGCGGGGGAGAGGTTGCGGTTATAGGGGTGAAACAACAAGGCGACGGTGGCCGTGCGCTGGGTGCGGCGCCGGCCTGCAAGCGGGCCGTCGTGTGTCAGTGGCTCGGGTTCAGCGGGTGCCGTTCACCTCAACCACCACGCGGCGATCAGGCTGCAGGCAGGTAATCAGTGTGGCGTTGGCCGACTTGCCCTGGCACTGCCCGGGCTGGGTGACGGGCGTCGACTCGCCGCGACCCACGGTGCTGATGCGGCCGGCATCCAGGCCGGTGGTGCCCACCAGGTAGGCCTTGACCGCATCGGCGCGTTGCTGCGACAGCTTCTGGTTGAAGGCGTCGCTGCCCAGGCGGTCGGCGTGGCCCTCGACAGTGATCTTGTCGTAGGACGTGCCCTTGAGGTCGCGGCTGAAGGTGTCCAAGGCGCTCTGGCCAGCAGGCTGCATCGTGCTGGTGCCGAAGGCGAACAGCGAATCAGCCGAGAAGCTGACCCGGCGGGGCTGGGGCGGGGCCGGCGGCGGGGCAGGCGGCGCCGGGGCTTCGACCACCACCACCACGGGGGCGGGCGGCGGCGGCGCGGCGGCCATCACCTGCGGTTGCGGCTCCATGGCCATGGGCATGGGCATGGGGGCCACTGCTGCGCGGCGCTGTGCGGTGGGGGCCTGGCCAAACGGAAACACCATGCTCAGCGACGCCACATTGGCGTGGGCATGCTGACCCACGGTGTCGTTCAGGCGGTAACGTTCGACCTCAGCGCGCATCAGGAACGACGGGCTGAAGGCGTATTGCAGCCCCAGGCCCACCTTGACGCTGGTGTCGCGTTCGCTGAACTGGTTTTTGCCCAGCACCACGGCACCGGTGCCGGCAAACTCACTGCGGGTGCGGGCAAACTGCGCACCCACCCGGCCCAGTGCCGACCAGCGGTCGCTCAGCGGCGCCGTGCCCACCAGGTCGAGGTTGACACCCTTGGCATGCAGCTTGGCGTCCAGCGTGCCCAGCGGCACCGTATTGGCATTGAAGCCGAACCGGCCCAGGGTGAAGTAGCCACCTTCAATGGCAATCATGCGGTTGAACTGGTAACCCAGGAAAACCTTGTAGCCGGTGTCGCGCTCGTCGCGCTGGGCGATGGTGGCGGTATTGAGCGGGCCGATCATGCGGGCAGCGATGCCCTCTTCGTCGAACTTGCCGCGCGATTGACCTGCCGACAGGCCGAAGTAATAGTGCCCGTCGTCCCGGGTGACGGGCTGGGCCTGGGCGGTGGGCAGCCAGGCCAGGGTGGTGAGCATCAACAAGGCGCGCAGTGCGAGGATTTGCGGCTGTTTTTGCAGCAGGATCTGGGTCTTTGGGGGGTGGGTCATGCGGGCTTTCGTTGGGAGCAAGGTCGCCCGATGGGCGATCTGCCGTTTTTAGACCCCTGCGCCCGGCATGTCTGTTCGCTGTCGAACCCAGCCTTCAAAGTCAGCGTCCAGTGCTGCCGAAGGCGTGGTCCCACAGGCTGCTGCTCACACCGTAGCAGGGCGCCTGGTCTTGCCTCGGGCTGTGGTGCCGCGCATGCCAGCGCTTGCGGGCCAACAGCCAGGGGCCGCCGCGGTGCCAGTGGTGCACCGCATGGTGGGTGGTGGCGTAGGCCAGGTAGCCGGCAAGCACGCCCAGGGTGAGCGCGCTGGCTTGCCAAGGGCTGAGCAACCACCAGGCCGGTGCGAAGACACCCGCGCCCATCAACCCGGCGCTCAACAGGGTGGGCGCGCAAATCAGCGCGGTGGGCCGGGCATGGTGGGCGGCATGCCAGGCCTTGAAGGGTTGCAGGCCGTGCAGCACAAAGCGGTGCAGCAAATACTCCAGCAGCGTCCAGCCGGCCAGGCCGGCCACCACCAGGGCCGCCACCGCCGGCGTGTGCGCGGCAGGCACCGCCAGCAGCGTGACGGACAAGGCCAGCACGGCAGTGCCGTAGAGCACGAAGTCGGCGGCATAGGCCGCCTTGCTGTGTTCCAGTGACAACAGTCCCATCGATTCGTGGCCCTTCCAGGCAATGGCCCGTGCCGCAGGCCCCAGTGGCCTTGATGCACGACAAACACGCCAGCCTGGGCCCGCGATTTGGCGAAGTCTGTGCGCTCACGAACATACCGACGCGCAGGTGCGACCTATAGTGGTTTGTCAACGATCGCATTGGTGTGATCGGCTTGAATGCCCTACCAACGTCCAAGGCGCCGCAACCGCATGACCAAGGAGCCCAAAATCACCCCCGCCAAGCGTCTACCCCTTGCCGAGGCTGCCCGCCTCGACCCCCGGTGCAACCATTTGCTGGCCGCCTTGCCCGAGGTCGAGTTCGAGCGCTGGTTGCCACAGCTGGAGTGGGTGGACATGCCGCTGGGCATGGTGTTGTACGAGTCAGGCCAGCCCATGAGCCATGTGACCTTTCCCACCACGGCCATCGTCTCCTTGCTTTACGTGATGGAAAACGGGTCGTCGGCCGAGATCGCCGTGGTCGGCTCCGAGGGCATCGTGGGCGTGTCGCTCTTCATGGGCGGTGGCTCCACGCCCAGCCGGGGGGTGGTGCAAAGTGCGGGCCAGGGCTACCGCCTGCCGGCAGCGGCCGTGAAAGCAGAGTTCGCCCGTGCCGGGCCGGCCATGCATCTGTTGTTGCGCTACACCCAGGCGCTGATCACCCAGATGGCGCAAACGGCGGTGTGCAACCGCCACCACACGCTGGACCAGCAACTGTGCCGCTGGCTGCTGCTGAGCCTGGACCGCCTGAAGGGCAACGACCTGGTGATGACGCAGGAGTTGATCGCCAACATGCTGGGCGTGCGGCGCGAGGGCGTGACCGAAGGCGCGCTCAAGCTGCAGAAGGCCGGCCTGATCCGCTATTCGCGCGGCCACATCGTGGTGCTGGACCGCCCGGGGCTGGAGGCCCGCACCTGCGAATGTTATGCCGTGGTCAAGACCGAGTACGACCGGCTGTTGCCCGATCGCGTGGCCACTTGAGGTTTAGCGGGCGCTGTGTGCGCCACGGCACGGTGCAAACCAGAAATGCCGGCGATGCTGCAGTTTTGGAGATTCCGTGGCCGCCGCTCAAAACCGCTTGATTGCCTTGCTGCCCCCCGCCGAGCGCACGCGCCTGCTGGCCCTGTGCGAGCCGGTGCAACTGACCTTGTCGCAGGTGCTTTGCGAGCAGGGCGACACCACCAGCCATGTCTACTTTCCGGTCGACAGCTTCATCTCCCTGGTGACCGACCTGGACCGGCATCCCGGCATGGAGGTGGGCATGATCGGGCGTGAAGGCCTGCTGGGCGAGCATCTGGCGCTGGGCCAGGCCACCGCGCCGCTGCGCGCGCTGGTGCAAGGCCCGGGCGCGGCCTGGCGCCTGAGCGCAAGGCATTTTGCCGACGAGTTGCGCGGCGGCGGCGCCTTGCGCCTGCTGGTGGATCGCTACCTCTACGTGCGCCTGGCCCAACTGGCGGCCACGGCGGCCTGCCTGCGCTTTCACCTGATCGGCCCCCGGCTGGCGCGCTGGCTGCTGATGAGCCAGGACCGTGCCCAGGCGGATCGCTTTCGCGTGACCCATGAGTTTCTGGGCTACATGCTGGGCGTGCGGCGGGTGGGCGTGACGGTGGCCGCCGGCCAGCTCCAGCAAGCCGGCTTGATCACCTACCACCGCGGCGAGATGACGGTATGCGACCGCGCCGGCCTGGAGGCGGCCTCGTGTAGCTGCTATGCGGCGGACATCAAGCGCTACGACGCCAGCCTGGGTCGGTCTGCGCGCCAACTGCAACTGGTGGCCTGAAGCCACCCCGAAACCCCTGGAGCCATCGATGCAAACGATTCAAGATTCGGCGGGCCCGGCACAAGTGGATCCCGACGATTTCACCGTCATGATGAGCGCCGTGAGCCACCGCTTGCGCCGGCTGGTGGATTTTTCAGCGTCACCCCTGGCCAGCGCGGCGGCAGTGGGGGCCATGGCCGAAGTGCAGGGCAGCGTGCTGGACTGCGCACGCGCCCTGGACCTGCTGCAATCGAGCCTGGTGCTCGAGATCAACCGGCTTCAGCGCGCCAGCCGCGGCGCGGCTGATTGCGAAGCCGCCTTGGCGGCCAGCCGCGCCGAACTGGGGCGTCTGCGTGATGGCGAGCGGCAGGCCTGGCACATGGCCCTGCACGACGGGCTGACCATGCTGCCCAACCGGCGCTACCTTTGCGACCGGCTCGATGCTGCCTTGGCGGGCACCACCCCGGCCCCGCTGGCGGTGATGTACCTCGACCTGGACGGCTTCAAGGCCATCAACGACAACCATGGCCATGCCGTGGGCGATGAACTGCTGCGCATCGTGGCCATGCGCCTGCGCCGTGCGGTGCGCCCGATCGACATGGTGGGCCGGCTGGGGGGAGACGAATTCGGCTGCCTGCTGCAAGGCGTTTTCGACACCGAGCGCCTGGCCGGCTTGGCCGGGCAGTTGATCGACACGGTGGCCATGCCGGTGCAGATCGACGCATTGCGCCTGCAAATCAGGCCCAGCATCGGCATTGCCCGCTCGCCGGGCGACGGCGTCACCGGTCAAAGCCTGCTGCGCTGTGCCGACATGGCCATGTACCGGGCCAAACGTCAGGGCTGCGGCCATGCCTTCTTCGACACCTTGCTGGGCAAGAGCAACGCCCGCAAGGCCAGCGCCCTGGCCGATGCCCGGGCCCGGGCCCTCATGGGCGAGCCTTGCGTGCCGGATTGGCTGCCAACACTGCCGCCCAGCGATGCAGCGGCACTTGTGTCAACACGCCGAGTGCCAGCCGAATCGGCCAGCCTGTCCGCATCGCGGGCTTGATCAGAAATCGCCACGGCTGGCTGCGTGCCAACACCATGCCCACCACGCCGGCGCCCACCACCAAGCCCAGCGGATTGCGCTCAGCCGCACCTTGCAATGCCAGGCGGGCCAGGCTGGCGGCCAGCGCGGTACCCTGGTGCACCGGGTGCCCTTGCCACGCCTGGGACAGGGCCAGGCGAAGGTTGTCGGCAGCCGTCGGGGCGGCGTTGCTGCCATCGGCAGGCGCGCTGCTGCCGACAGGCGCTGGCCGGGCTGGGGATGAATGGGATGCTGGCAACGCCTCGCGCAAGCGCTCGCGGGTGCGTGCCAGGTGGTCCAGTGCGGCGGACTCGGCCGGCGTCGATGCGGCGCTGCGGCTCATGATGATCGACTCATGCGGGGCCACCCGATTGCAGCAGTTGCAGGTCAGCACGCAACTGGGCGCGCAGGCTGCTGAAAGCGGCCGGTTTTGTGCTGTCTGCGGGCAGGCCCAGCAGGCACCACAAGCCGACAAGCAGCGGCACCAGGGGCACCGTGGTCAGCGCCCACCACGCCGGTGGGCCGAGTGCGGGCAGGCTGGCCCACAACATCAGCGCCACGCCGGCCAGCCCGATGCCCAGACACAGGGCGAACAGGCCCACCACGCCACGCAACGCACGTCGTCGCCATTCGGTCGTCATGCCGTCCAGCTCGGCCCGGGCCAGTTCGCCATAGGCCTCGGCATGGTCGGCCAGCAACTGCGGCCGCACGGCCAGCAGTTGAAGCAGGGGGTGGGCCATGGGCAGATGCCTCAGCGGCCGTTGCGCGAGCGGCTCAGCCAACCGGCCATCACCATCACTGCGGCACCGGTGGCGGCGGCGATCAGCACCGCCTTCAACGGGTCGTGGCGAATCATGTCGGACGTGCGGTCGGTGACACGGCCGGCGTCATCGCGCAACTTCTGCACCGCTTGGCTCAGGCTGTGGATGGCCTCGTCGGCGGTGCGCTGTGTCGCGGCCAGGGCGTCGGAAGCGGCGTCGCTGGCCTGGTTGATCAGGCCTTGGTTGCTGTTGTGGGAGAGCGGGTTGTTCATGGAGATTCCGATGGAGAGGGCAGCAGGGATGGGCGCGAGAACAGGCCGGACCGGGTCAACGCCGGATCAGACTGAACAACAAGCTGGCCACCGCCAGCACCGCGAACACGACGAACAGGACCTTGCCGATGCCCATGGCGCCGGCGGCGATGCCGGTGAAGCCGAACAGCGCCGCGATCAGCGCGATGACGAAGAAGACGACGGCGTAATGCAGCATGGGGTGGCTCCTGGCGGGCGGTGGTTGGATACAGGCATTGACAAGCCCGCCCGGCCAGTGTGCGGCGGCGGCCGGGCGCGGGCGATAGGCCGGCGCCGGCGCCGCCTGTCAGGGGGCAGGGGTCGCTGGCGTAGGACGCTGCCCACAGGCGGGCAAGCGCACCTGCAGCAAGGTGCCCTGGCCGGGCGCCGACTGCGCCAGCAGGGTGCCGCCTTCGGCCTGCACGCGGTAGCGCATGCCCAGCAGGCCATAGGCCGACGGCGGGCGTGCCAGGGGATCGAAGCCCTGGCCATCGTCGCGCACACTGGCCTGCACCCAGCCACCCTGGGTGTGCAGACTCACCCAGACCTCATTGGCCCAGGCATGCTTGCCCAGGTTGGTCAGGGCCTCCTGCACGCAGCGGTAGACCACCAGCTCGGCGGCCGGGCTCAAGTCGGCCGGCGTCAGCGCCAAGTGGGCCTGCACGCCCGCCCGGGCCGCGAACTCTCGCACCAGGATCTCGAGCGTGGCCACCAGGCCCAGGTTGCTCAGTGTGGACGGCAGCAGGTCTTCGACGATGCGCCGGCCCAGGGCGATGCTGCTGTCGAGCGTGCCCACCAGATGGGCCAGGCGCTCCAGCGCCTCGGGCGATTGGCCCGCCAGGCGCGAGCGGATGCGCGCCGCATCGAGCTTGGCCGACGTCAGCAGGGCGCCCAGTTCGTCGTGCAGATTGCGCGCCAGCCGGCCGCGCTCGTCCTCGCGCGCGGTCTGCAGGTGCTGGGCCAGCTCGGTGAGCTGGGCCACCTGGTCGGCCACCTCGCGCTCGAGCCGGTCGCGTTCGTCACGCAGGGCCTGCTGGTAGCGCAGCTGGGCCTGCTCCAGCGCCAGGGCCTGGCGCAGCACGATGTACAGCGCCAGCAGGCAGGCCACGCTGAGCACGGCCACGCCGCTGCGGCCCAGGCCCAGGATGTTGTAGAGCGCCTGCCGGCCGGCCACGCGTTCGAGCGTGCTGGCCGATGCGCCCAGGGTGTCCAGCGTGGCCAGGGCCAGCCAGTAGGCACTTTCGCTGATGGCCAGCATGCCCAGGGCTGCCACCGCTGCCAGCGGCAGCACCAGCGGCCGGCGCTTGAGCACGGCCAGCAATTTCATGACAGGGCGCTCGGGGCCATCGGACTATCATGCGCCGAAAAGGAGACCACACCATGATCCGCGTCGCCATTGCCGACGACCACGCGCTGGTGCGCGCCGGCCTTCGCTTGTTCTTGTCCGACCAGGCCGACCTGGCGGTGGTGGCCGAAGCCGGCACCGGCCGTGAGGCGCTGGACATCGTGCGCGCCGGCCAGATCGATGTGCTGCTGCTGGACATCGCCATGCCCGACCAGAGTGGCGTGGATGCCCTGGCAGCCATTCGCGCCCGTGCACCCGAGCTGCCGGTGCTGATGCTCAGCGGCTTTCCCGAGACGCACTACGCCACCGCGCTGCTGCGCCAGGGTGCCAGCGGCTACCTCAACAAGGATTGCGACCCGGATGACATCGTGCGCGCCATCCGCACGGTGGTGCGCGGGCGCAAGTACATCACCACCGGCGTGGCCGAACTGCTGGCCGACGCGCTGGGCCGGGGCGAGGACAGGGCGCTGCACGAACAATTGTCCGAGCGTGAGCTGCAGGTGTTCTTGCGCCTGGCCGGCGGCGAGACCATCGGCCACCTGGCTGACAGCCTGTGTCTGAGCGTCAAGACCGTCAGCACCTACCGCACGCGGGTGATGGAGAAGATGCATCTGGCCTCCAACAGCGACCTGACCTATTACGCGCTGAAGAACGGCCTGATCAACTGACGCCATTGGTGGGCGGCTCGGCCAGGTGGTGGCAGTACTGCACCAGGGCGTCGATGTCGTGCGATTTGTCGAACACCCGATCGGCGCCCAGGGCCAGGCACTTGCGCCGCATGTCAGGCGTGGCAAAGTTGCTCAGCACCACCAGGTGGGGCCGGGGGCCGACCCGTGCCTGCAGGCCGCGCAACACGCCCAGACCCGAGCCGCCTTGCAAGAACAGGTCGATGATGACCAGGTCCACCGGCGCCCTGGCCTGGCCCAGCCACGACAGCGCGCCGGCCTCGCTGTCGGCGCTGCCCACCACCCGCACCGGCCCCAGTTCTTCGAGGGTGGCGATCAGGTTCTCCCGGATCACCGGGCTGTCTTCAACGAGGTAGGTCTTCAGCGCTGGCATGGGGCGGCAGGGGGCAAGGGCGCAAGCCTGATGCCTTACCAGGCGGGGCGCCATCGGCCAGAGCGGGGCTGGTTTGTAGGAATTGTCCTACCGGCCGCACGCGATCACCGGGGTGTAGGCCGGTGACTACACGCACTGGCGGCGTCGTCTGCTGGTGCACCCCGCGGTGGCCTGTCAGTCTGATACATAGCCGGGCGGTGCGTCGGTCGGGCCCCTGACCGACACCGCCAGCGCACGGAGACCCATCCCATGACATCACCCCTGCTTTCCCGACCCGCCTGGTTGCTGCTGGGCTGCCTGGCCTGGGCAGGTCCCGCTGCGGCCCAGATTACCTTCTACGAGCACGACAACTTCGAGGGCCGATCCTTCGTGGCTCGTCGTGCGGTTGAAAATCTGTCCGAAATCGGCTTCAACGACTTGGCCTCGTCGGCCGTGGTCGGCCCGCAGCGCTGGGAGGTGTGCCCCGACGCCGGCTTCCGTGGCAACTGCACGGTGCTGCGCCCGGGCAGCTACCCTTCGCTGCGCGCGCTGGGCCTGAACGACAAGGTCTCGTCGGCCCGCACGGTGCTGCAATCGGCCCAGGTGGAGGATGGCCGTTACTCGCCCCCGCCGCCCTACGACAGCCGCCGCCGCAACAATGAGCGCCTGTTCGAGGCCGACGTGACCTATGTGCGTGCGGTGATGGGCGAGCCCAGCCAGCGCTGCTGGATGGAGCGCCAGGAGGTCTCCACCGACAACAACCGCAACAACGTGCCCGCCGCCATTGCCGGCGCGGTGATCGGTGGCATCCTGGGCCACCAGGTTGGCGGCGGCACCGGCCGCGACATTGCCACCGCCGGTGGCGTGTTGGGCGGCGCGGTGGTGGGCAACCGCCTGGGCAAGCGCAACGACGGCACCACCACGCAGGATGTGCAGCGCTGTGCCACCACGCCCGCCAGCAACCGGCCCCACCATTGGGACGTGGGCTATGAATTTCGCGGCACGGCGCACCGCGTTCAGATGATCACGGAACCGGGCCCCACCATCACCGTCAACCGCAAGGGCGAGCCGCGCACCTGAGGCCACCCTGACCCGCCCGCTTGGCGGGATGCTGCACCGGCGGTGGCTTGGCGAGGAGGTGATGAAGAAGCGGGTGCCCGAAGCCCAGTGGTACGCCGCGCCCGCGCGCCGACCCGAAGGTGACTGAAGCCGCACGCATGGCCGGAGACAATCTGGTCCATGCCCCAGCACCCTGACCGACTCATCCGCCTGCAAGGCGCCACCAATTTTCGAGACCTGGGTGGCTACACCGGCCAGGGCGGGCGGCCCCTGCGCTGGCGTCAGTTGTTCCGCGCCGAGCACCTGGCCGACCTGACCGATGCCGACCACGCCGCCGTGGCCACGCTGGGCGTGGCCCGCACCTTTGATTTTCGGGGCGTGCACGAACGTGCCGCCACGCCCTACCAACTGCCCGGTGCCGTGCAGCATTCGCTCAGCATCGAGCCCAGCGTGGTTCAGCGCATGCAGGACATCGTGGCCGCCGGCCAGGCGCTGACGGTGCCCGCGGTGGTCGATTTGATGAACGAGTTGTACCGGGCGCTGGTCAACGACCAGTCGCACCGCTTTGCCGAGCTGTTTGCCCACCTGCTGGACGAAGAGCGCCCCCTGCTTTTTCACTGCACGGCTGGCAAGGACCGCACCGGCGTGGCCGCTGCGCTGATCCTGTTGGCGCTGGGTGTTGACCGTGGCACGGTGATGCACGACTACCTGCTGACCAACCAGCACTACCGCCACCCGCCGATGCCGGCTTCGGAAACCCCGCCCGAGGTGCGCGCGGTGCTGTGGACGGTGCGCGAGGATTTTCTGGACACCGCGCTGAACAGCATCGACCGCGAGCATGGCGGCATCGACGCCTACCTGCAGCAGCGCCTGGGCGTGACGCCGGCAGCGCGGGCGCAGTTGGTGGCGCGTTACTTGCGGGACGAGAAGGTGTGAGTTGGCTGGTGTGGCGGCACGGTTAGTGGCGGCACGGCCCGTGGTGGCAAGGCCAGTGGCTGCAAGGCCGGGGCCATGGGGTCGTTCATGACTCGGCCCGCGGGCACACGTCCACAGGCCAGTAGTACCCACACACCGCAGCCGCGCCTCGCGTTCCAAGCCCTGCCCGACCCCATGACCCCGGCCTTGCGGGCGAGGGCTTTGGTGCTGGCAATACGCTGAAGAAGTTCGCGGTTGGGGCGGCGGTACGCCCTTCCTGCGATGAAGCTGGGCTTTGCTCTTTGTGGTCTACCCGCGTATCAGCCAGGTCGAGGTCGTGGGGTCGGGCAGGGCGTGTCACGCGAGGCGCGGCTGCGGTGTGTGGGCACCATTGCCCTGTGACGTGTGCTCGCGTGGCAGGCCCTGAACGATCCCACGGCCTCGGCCTGGCCGCAAAGGGCGCAACGATCGCAAAGGCCACAACGGCCACAACGGCCACAACGGCAACAACGGCCGCAACGAAGATCAGCCGCGCAACGCAAACCCCACAAATGCTTCCAATTGCGCCAACGCAACATCCGGGTCTTCGACCTTGATGGTGCGCATGCCCAGGGCCCGGGCGGGCTTGAGGTTGATGCCCAAGTCGTCCAGGAACACCGCGTTTTCGGGCGCCACGCCCAGTGCATCGCACATGAGGGTGTAGATGGCCGGGTCGGGCTTGCGCAGGCCCACCTTCGAGCTTTCGACCACGTGGTGAAAGAGCTGCAGCACGGCAGCGCGGCCACTGGGCTCGAAGCCGTCGGCCTCGGGACCGGCCACGTTGTTGGTGATCAGGCCTATCTTCAGCCGCGTGCGCAGGTGGCGCAGCGCTTGCACCATGGCCGGGCGGATTTCGCCACCCAGCAGGGCCACCACATCACGGCCCGGCACGCAGTGGCCCAGGGCGGCCGACT
>JANOAQ010000624.1:0-6384 GCA_031411195.1 Burkholderiaceae bacterium
CAGGTGATGGCCGACTACCTGGCCCACCGCCATGCCCTGGCCGGCATCGTGATGATGGTGGACAGCCGCCACGGTTTCACGCCGCTGGACAAGCAGCTGCTCGACTTCGTGTCGCAGCGCGTGGGCATGGGCGAGGTCAAGCTGCTGGTGCTGCTGACCAAGGCCGACAAGCTCAACCGCAACGAGGCCGCCAGGGCCCTGGCGGGCGCGCAGAAGGTGCTGGGCGAACTGGCCACCGACGTGGCTGACATCAGCGTGTCGCTGTTTTCGGCGTTGTCGGCCAGGGCCTGGGCGATGCCGCCCTGACCTTGCGCAACTGGCTGCCCAAGGAGGCCCCGGCCGAGGTGGTGTTTGCCGCGCCGGCTGCCGGTATGGATGGTGCCGGTGTCGCGCCCGGTGCCGCGCCCGGTGCCGACCCGGCCGATCTGTCGCCGGCTTGACGCGGGCAGGGCGGCCCTGCCACGCACACTGCGCTGCATGACCGACATCACCCTCTACGACCAGCCTCTGCCGCACGGCATCACCCTGGCTTGCCGCGCCGCCGGCCCGGTGGACGCGCCCAGGCGGGCGGTCTTTCTGCACGGGTTTCCCGAGGCTGCCTTCGTCTGGGACGCCGTGCTGGGCGCCATGCCCGAAGGCTGGCGTGGCGTGGCGCCCAATCTGCGGGGCTATGCCGGCAGCAGCGCGCCCATTGAAGTGGCCGCTTACCGGCCCAAGCACCTGGTGGCCGACCTGGCGGCGCTGGTCGATGCGCTGGCCGGCCCCGGCCAGCCGATCGACCTGCTGGTGGCGCATGATTGGGGCGGTGGCGTGGCCTGGAACTTCGCCGCGCTGCTACCGAATCGGGTGCGCCAGCTCGTCATCATCAACTCGCCCCATCCTGGCGCGATGGTGCGCGAGTTGCAGTGCAACCCCGAGCAATTGGCCGCCAGTGCCTACATGCGCGAGTTGATCCACCCAGAGGCCGCTGGTCGCCTGGCAGCGGACGATTTCGCCTTTTTGTTCAGCAAGCTGGGCCGGGGCGGCCAGGCCGAGTGGCTGACACCCGAGGTGCGCCAGCAGTACCGCACGGTCTGGGGCCAGGGTCTGGACGGCGCGCTGAATTTCTACCGCGCCTCGCCGTTGCGCCCGCCCGAAGGGCCCGATGACGACAGCTTGCGCAAGCTCGTGCTGCCCGCCAGTGTGGTGAACGTGGCCGTGCCCACCACGGTGCTCTGGGGCGAGGACGACCATGCGCTGCGCCCGGGCCTGTTGGACGGGCTGGACGCCTGGGTGCCCGGTGTGCAGATCCACCGCCTGCCCGGCGCCAGCCACTGGATCATCCATGAGCAGCCAAGCTGGGTCATAGGCCACCTGCAGCGGCTAATGGCATAGCTTGTGGCCAGCGGCCGCCATGGAACCGGCTCTGCCGGGCCATCGGCGGCGCCCCCCTGGGGGGGAGCGCCGCAGGCGCTTCGGGGGGGGGGGCTGCTAAGGCCTGCCGATGAAGAGCGCCAGCCCGGCCTGGCCGCGGGGAGCGTAGGTCAGCCCCAGGTAGAGCGGGCCGATGCCCGTGTCGGCGCCCAGGAAGAGGCTCATGCCGGTGCGCAGGTCGGACAGCGAAACCTGGCTGCGCTGTTGCCACGCATTGCCCACTTCCAGCGTGCCCCCCATGAAAAAGCCCCGGGTGAGGGTGGGCGTCTGGCTCAGCCGCTGGTACCAGCCCAGGCGCATCAAGACCACGTGGTTGCCGGAAATCTGGCCGCTCTGGTAGCCCGAAAGCTGGTGAAAGCCGCCCAGGGTGTAGCGCGACACGGCCAGGGCGCTGCGCTGGTCGGCCGTCTGCAGCAGGGTGTGCAGCTCGAAGGTGTGGCGGCCCACGCTCTTGACCACGGTGCCCTGTGCCTCTACACGGTAGAAGCTGCCGGACAGGTCGCCACTGCGATGGCCGGCCCAGGCCTCGAGCGTGCCGCGGTACCCCTTCTGCGGAAACACGGCGAAGTCGAGCTGGTCGACCACCGCACGGGCGCGCACCGCGTCTTCGGTCCAGCCCACCGTATCGAGCGCGATGTTGCCCAGTGAGGCGGCCAGCAGCTTGGGCGTGGCCCGCAGCGATACGCGCGACCAGCCCAGGCGCAGCTCGCCAAATTCGCCCCAGGGCTGGCCCAGGTCCAGCCCGGTATTGCCGCTGGTGCGCACGAAGGTGGCCAGCTCGCGGCCGCTGTCGACGTCGTAGGCCATGAGGCGCCGGCGCTCCACGCTGGCATAGCCGGCCACGAACCAATCGTCGGCACGCGAGGCGGTCCAGTTCAGCGGGTGGTAGAGCTCGGTCTTGAGGCTGGGCACCTCGCCGATCTGCACCCGATTTCGCCACTCGGTGCCATTGGGCGTGAGCCAGTGCCGGTTGTGGCTGAGCTTGAGGTTGAAGGCGCTGCGGCCGGCAAAGTCGGTGCTCAGGTCGAGGCCGATGTTCAGGTAGTTGGGCCCCCAGGGCTTGTCTTCGAGGTCGAACACCAGCACGTCGCCGGTGGCCGGCGGGCTGGCGGGCAACAACTGGTAGTCGGCACGGGTGTAGTCACCACCCGCGGCCAGGCGGCGGGCATCGCGTTCGGCGCGGGCGGCATCGAAGGCATCACCGGCCTTGTTCTCGAGCATGGCCACCAGGCGTTCAGGGTTGGTCTGCGTGCTGCCTTCTATGCGCACTGCGGACAGGCGCGTGGTGGTGGGCCCTGCGCTGGGGCGGCGCTCGCGCCAGGCGGCATAGGCGGCCGGTTCCAGGCCCAGTGCGGCCAGGCGCGGCAAGTGGCCGCGCGCCGCCGCCTCGCCCAAGGTGAAGAACTGGGGCGCCAAATCGAAGTCGCCCGAGGTGAGCTTGCCCAGTTGCGGGTTGATCAGCAGGTCGCTCTCGCGCAGTGTGGCCAGGCTGCGCTGCACGTTCTGCTCGGTCAGGATGTTGATCATCTGCCCGGTCAGGCCCACGGCCGAAGTCAGTGTCTCGCGCCCGCCCGGCGGCGTGCCGATGTTGACCACGATGACGAGGTCTGCGCCCATGGCACGCGCCACGTCGATGGGCACGTTGTTCACCAAGCCGCCGTCGCCCAGCACCCGCCCGCCCTGCTCGATGGGCGAGAACACGCCCGGAACGCTCATGCTCGACCGCAAGGCCATGGCCAGATCGCCCTGGTCGAGCACCACGGCCGCGCCGGTTTCCATGTCGGTGGCCATGGCGCGGAACGGAATGGGCAATTGGTCAAAGCGCTGCACCTGCCGCACCGCCAGGGTGTATCGGCGCAGCAGCGACTCGAGCCCCCGGCTGGAAACCGCACTGCGCGGCGCCTGCAGCTCCCCATCGTGAACCCCCAGCTCCAGCAGGGGCGAGATCTCGAAGTCTTCTTCCTTGCGGCGCTGCGATAGCTGCTGGCGCGCCACGCGGTTGGTGAACACCTCGTTCCAGCGCACCGCGCGCAATTCGCGCTCGAGCACGTCCGCTGGCATGCCACTGGCATACAGCCCGCCGACGATGGCGCCCATCGAGGTACCGGCGATCACGTCCACCGGCACGCGCAGCTCTTCAAGCACCTTGAGCACGCCCACATGGGCCAGGCCACGGGCGCCACCGCCCGACAGCACCAGGCCGATGCGTGGCCTGGGGGCTGCACCCACCTGGCTGGCAGCGGGGGCCGGTGCAGCGCCGGGCTGAGCGGTGGCCGATCCGGCCAGCAACGCCAGCAGCGCCATCAACGCCAGCAACCCCAGCCGCGCCGCGGCGCCTGCGGCCCTACATCGCACGCAAGACCTTTGCGGCCGCGCGGCGAACCAGCGAACGCACCTGCAGGGGTTGCGCCAAGCCTTCGGCCAGCAGGCGCGAGAGCGCCCCTTGCCGTACCGCAAACTGCCGGTCGGCGGCCGCATCGCGCAGCAGGGCCAATTCATGCCCATGGTCTTGCCACAAGGACATCACGGTACGCCACTCGCCCTGCAGGTATACCCGCAGCAGGTTGCCAGGCGCGAGGGCGTCGCGCGCCACCACGGGCCGCTTGGCGGGCCCTTCGGGTATCAGGGCTGCCGGCACGGTGTCCAGGGTGCCGATGTCCAGCGGCATCGTGCTGGTGGTCGGCGGTCCTTGCGCATCGGCAATGCGTTGCAGGCGAAGGATGTTGTCCTCGCTGGCGGAAAGGGCCTGCATCAGGTTGCTGCGCTGGGCCGCCAACAGTCGCGCCAGGGCCCATGAAAAACCCTTGGGATCGGACTGGTCGACCTGCGACAGGTGCTCCACCAGATTGCGGCCCAGGCCCAATGCCCGAAGGCGCTGTGCGGGCGGACTGGTTTCGATGTCGTGCGCGAGCTGGTCCATGAAGCGCCAGACCGGGTGGTCGTAGCGGTCGAGCAGCGAAGCGTCGCGCAGGGCTACCCGCAGGGCCAGGGGCTGCAGGCGTTGCAGCAGGGCCATGGTGTCGACGCCCAGGCCCGCATCGGCCTGGATGGCCTCGAACAGGTGGGCCAGCAGCTCGACCATCGGCGCGTCGGCAGGCGCCCCGGCATGGGCGGTGGCACCGACCACCGGCATGGCCACCGAGCGATAGCGCGAGGCCTCGCGGGTGGTGTCCAGCGATGCGCGGATGCTGTCGTTCAGGCCCAGCTGGGCGGAGGTCTGGTAGCGCGCCAGAGGCGATCCCCAGGCGGTGCTGCCGCCCACCACGATGGTGCGGTGAATCGCCGGTGTGACGCCTTGTTCCTCCAATCGGCGGGCAGCGGCGGCATAGGCCTTGCGCAAGGTGTCGGCCAGAGGCAAAGCGGCCTCATGCAGAAAGGCCGCCTGGGCCGCGCGCGACATCGGCAGGGTTTGCACACCCACCCACAGCGCCCGAACGAATCGATCGGGCCGAAACGGGTTGGTATCGCGCGAGATCCCCAGGTCATTGACCAACGCCGAGGTGTAGGTCTGCAACTCGCGCACCTCAATCTCGGCCCTCAGGCGGATGGTTTCGGTGCAGCGTGCGATCTCGATGTCGATGGCCACATCGTCTTCGTCGATCAGCGACATGGGTTGCAGGGCCGCGGCCACGGGCTTGGCCGCCATCTGGCCAATGGCCGGCACGCTTTCGGCCAAGGCGGCCGCGCGCAGGTGCGCCAAGGCGGCAGTGACCACTTCATTGCGGTGCATGTGCAGCACCCGTGCCGGGTCGGCATCGTGTCGGCCAGTGGGCAGCATGCGTGCGCGCCAAAGCTGCAACACCGTGTCGATGACCAGGTCAATGGTCATGGGCGCACGGAGCAGTTCGTCGTCGATGAAATCGGGCAGCGTCGGCCGGTTGGACATGGCCCACGATTATCAGTGCGGCGCAGCGGACAGGCCGGTGGCCAATGGCACGAATTGGCCGGCCCTGACAGCTCAAACACAAGCCGCTGGACAAAAAAAAGCCACCCGAAGGTGGCCTTTGCGGCAAGTCGGGCAGCCAGGCCGCCCGGACAAGCGGGCTTTACATGTCCATGCCGCCCATGCCACCCATGCCGCCCATGCCGCCAGGCATGCCGCCCGCGCCGGACTCGTCCTTCGGGGCCTCGGCCACCATGCACTCGGTGGTCAGCATCAGGCTGGAGACCGACGCGGCGTTCTGCAACGCGGTGCGGGTCACCTTGGTCGGGTCCAGGATGCCCATCTCGATCATGTCGCCATAGGTGTCGTTGGCGGCGTTGAAGCCGTGGTTGCCCGACGAGGCCAGCACGGCGTTGACCACCACGCTGGGCTCGCCACCGGCGTTGGCCACGATTTCGCGCAGGGGCGCTTCGATGGCCTTGAGCACCAGCTTGATGCCGGCGTCCTGGTCAGCGTTGTCACCCTTGATGACACCGGCGGCCTGGCGGGCACGCAGCAGGGCCACGCCGCCACCGGCGACGATGCCTTCTTCCACCGCAGCGCGCGTAGCGTGCAGGGCGTCTTCGACGCGGGCCTTCTTTTCCTTCATCTCGACTTCGGTGGCGGCGCCGACCTTGATCACGGCAACACCGCCGGCCAGCTTGGCCACGCGCTCTTGCAGCTTTTCACGGTCGTAGTCGCTGGTGGCTTCTTCGATCTGCACGCGGATTTGCTTGACGCGCGCTTCGATGTCGCCAGCGGCGCCGGCGCCGTCGATGATGATGGTGTTTTCCTTGCCCACTTCAACGCGCTTGGCCTGGCCCAGATCGGCCAGGGTGACCTTCTCCAGCGTCAGACCGACTTCTTCGGCGATGACCTTGCCACCGGTCAGGATGGCGATGTCCTCGAGCATGGCCTTGCGGCGGTCGCCGAAGCCAGGCGCCTTGACGGCCACGACCTTCAGGATGCCGCGGATGGTGTTGACCACCAGCGTGGCCAGGGCTTCGCCTTCGACTTCTTCAGCCACGATCAGCAGCGGACGGCCGGCC
>JANOAQ010000625.1:0-1784 GCA_031411195.1 Burkholderiaceae bacterium
TGCGCACCGCGATCGTGCAGCAGCGCGCGGTCGGCGTCGTCCAGCCAGATGCCGTGGGCCAGCACCGCGCGCTCGCCGAGCAGGCCGTGGCGCTCGTAGACGTCGAGGTAGCTGCGCGCCTCGGGGAACAGCCGGGCGACCCAGGCCACCTCGTCGCGGTTCTCGGCGACATGGGTCTGCATGTACAGCCCCGGGGGGCGGGCCATCAGCCGGCCGGCCATCGCCAGCTGCGCATCGGTGCTGGTGGCGGCAAAGCGCGGGGTGACGGCATAGGCCAGCCGGCCCCGGCCGTGCCAGCGTTCGATCAGCGCGTTGCAGTCGGTTTCGGCGCCGGCCACGTCGTCGCGCAGCTCGTCGGGGGCATGGCGGTCCATCAGCACCTTGCCGGCGATGAGGCGCATGCCACGTTGCTGCGCCGCGTTGAACAGTGCCTCGGTGCTGGCCACATGCACCGTGGGAAACACCACCGCCGCTGTGCTGCCATGCGCCAGCAGCGCGTCGGTGAACAGATCGGCCGCCGCCTGCGCCACCGCCGGGTCGGCATGGCGGGCCTCGGCGGGAAAGGTGTAGGTGTTGAGCCAATCCAGCAACTCGGTGCCCCAGCTGGCAATCACGTCCACCTGCGGGCTGTGCACATGGGTGTCGATGAAACCGGGCATCAGCAACTGGCCGCTGTGGTCGAGCCGGCGCCAGTCGTCACCCGGGGCATCGGGCTGCACGGCGGCGATGCGACCCGCATCGTCGATCAGCAGCCAGTGCGCGGGGCGCCAGCGCACATGCGCGCTGTGGCGGTCGGCCAGACCCGGGTCACCGGTGAAGTCGAGCAAATCGGCCAAGATGGCGACCCCTCGGCCGGCGCGTACGCCGACCGATCCCCCGAGGGGATGCGGGCCCGCTTGGGAGCGGCCCGGCGCTGGGCCCGGCGTCTTCACGCCGCCGCCCCGGCCAGCCCACGCGCCACATCGCGCACCTGCTCGCGCAGCCAGCGCACCGCCGCCGAGGCATGTGTCAGGTCGTGCCAGAGCTGGTAGTAGGTGAGCGCGGGAAACTCGACCGGGCAGCGCACGATGCGCACCGGCAGGCTGCCCACGTAGCGGGCGCAAAACTGCCGGCCGGTGGTCAGCACCAAGGGCGAGCGCGCCACCATGGCCGGCGCCAGCCCGAAGTGCGGTGTGCGCACCACGATGCGGCGCTGCAGGCCCTGGGCCTGCAGGTGCTCGTCGACCACGCCAATGCCACCGGCGTGCAGGGGCGTGGGGGCGATGTGCTCGCTGGCCAGGTAGCGCTCGGCGGTCCACTGGCGCGGGTAACGCAGCGCCGGGTGATCCTCACCTACCAGGCAGACGATCTGGTCGCTGATCAAGCGGCCCAGGTGCAGCTCGCCCGGTGGCGCCAGCCAGTTGCCCACCACCAGGTCGACCTCGCCCCGTGCCAGGTGGCCACGGTAGTCGTAGTCCCGCGTGAGCGGCAGCAGGTCGAGCACCACGCCCGGCGCCTGCCGGCGCACGCGGGCCACCAGCTCGGGCAGAAAGAGCGGGTCGAGGTAGTCACTGGCAGCAATGCGAAAGGTTTGCGTGGCCACCTGTGGCGCAAACGCCTGGGCCGGCGCATGGCCACCAATAAGGGCCTGGGCACTCTGCAGCAATTGCGACGCCGCCGGCAGCAGCGACAGGGCCACCGCCGTAGGCGCCATGCCGTTGCCGGCACGCACCAGCAGCGGGTCGCCGATCAGGCCGCGCAGGCGCTTGAGCTGCGCCGACACCGCCGGCTGGCTGCTGTGCAGC
>JANOAQ010000626.1:0-2478 GCA_031411195.1 Burkholderiaceae bacterium
TCCAGGCGGTTCTTCACCACCATCTGCGCAATGCGGTCTGCCACCGTCGGAATCCCCAACGGCCTGACCTTGCCATCTGCCTTCGGTATCTCCACGCGCTTGACCGGCGCGGCGAAGTAGTTGCCCGAGCTCATCCGATTCCAGAGTAAGCGTGGCCTCGAGGCCCCATTGCCCTGTGGCCAGGTAGGCGGGACGATCCGGTCACGGTGCCACGCTTGGATGTGTGCACTTAACCGGGTAGATGCACACGATGGACGACAAGCGAGTCATGAAGCCCGACGGCATGCGCCGCCGGCACGCTGACGGATTCAAGCAGGCGCTGGTGCAGCGGACCTTGGAGCCCGGCGCCTCGGTGGCGGCCATCGCGCAGGAAGCCGGCGTCAATGCGAACCTGCTGTTCAATTGGCGCCGCCTGCATCTGCAGGCCCTGGCGCCTGCCCCGGTCCATGCCGACCGCCCGGTCTTGCTGCCGGTCACCGTCGTGGAGCCGGCGCAGGCTCCGGTGGTAGCGCCTCCTTCATCACCGCCACAGCCACCGACGCGCCCGACGCCCGCCGGAGGCATCGAGATCGCCATTCATGGCGCCCGTGTCTGCGTTCGTGGCGCTGTCGATGAGGCCAGCCTGTGCACGGTTCTGCGCGCGCTGGCCGCCACCGCATGATCGGCCTGCGGTGATTGGTCTTCCATCGGGCACGCGGGTGTGGATCGTCGCCGGCCACACCGATATGAGGAAGGGCTTCGACGGCCTGGCCGCGCTGGTGCAGACGGCGCTTGCCGAGAACCCGTTCAAGGGGCACGTCTTCGTCTTCCGCGGCCGGCGCGGCGACATCATCAAGGTGCTGTGGTTCGACGGCCAGGGCCTGATGCTGCTGGCTAAGCGCCTGGAGCGTGGGCGCTTCGTCTGGCCGCAGGCCAGCTCGGGCAGCGTATCGTTGACGTCGGCGCAGCTGTCGATGCTGCTGGAGGGTATCGACTGGCGCATGCCGGTGCGAACGCACCACCCCGAACTGGCCGCCTGACGGCCCGAGGGTCCAGGCATCGGTGCCAGCACCGATGGTGAAGTAGCCGCTCATCCTGCACAGTAGCAACTGTGCCGACACCGACCGCCCAACCCCACACCGTCGAGGGCCTGCTGCGTGTGATCGAGGCACGCGACAGCGAGGTGGTGCTGCTCAAGCTGATGGTCGACAAGCTCAAGCTGCAACTGCTGCGCCGCGTGCGCGCCGAGTTCGGCACCTCCAGCGAGCAACTCGCCGCCCAGGCCACCTTCATCGAAGGCGCTGCGGTGCCCGAGCGCAAGCCGGTGCCGGCCAATGCGCCGACTGGTGCTGCAGCAAATTCCCCGGCCATCGACAGGCGCCTGCCAGCCCACCTGCCGCGCGAGTCGCAGGTGCACCGGCCCGCGGCCACCGGCGACCACCATGACACGGTCGGCCAGGCCTGCGGCTGCAGCGCCTGCGGTGGCCGCCTGCGCCAGATCGGCCAAGATGTGTCCGAGCAACTGGAGTACGTGCCGGCCCACTTCAAAGTCATCCGCCATGTGAGGCCCAAGTTAGCCTGCGTGCGCTGCCAGTCGATCTTCCAGGCCGCCGCGCCCAGCCGGCCGATCGCGCGCGGCGTTGCCGGCCCGGCCTTGCTGGCGCATGTGATGGTCTCGAAGTATTGCGACCACATCCCGCTGTACCGGCTGAGCGGCATCTGCGCGCGCAGTGGCGTGGTGATCGACCGCTCGACCATGGCCGGCTGGGTGGATCAGGGCGATGCGCTGCTCGATCCGCTGGTGGCCGCGCTCGGCCGCTACACGCTGGCCGCAGCCAAGGTGCATGCCGACGACACGCCGGTGCCGGTGCTCGCGCCCGGCCTGGGCAAGACCAAGACCGGGCGGCTGTGGGTCTACGTGCGCGACGACCGGCCCGCCGGCTCCACCGAACCGCCGGCTGCCTGGTACCAGTACAGCCCAGACCGCAAGGGTGAGCACCCACAGGCCCATCTGCGCAGCTATCGCGGCGTCCTGCAGGCCGACGCCTATGGCGGCTGGGGCAAGCTGTACGCCTCAGGCCAGGTCGTCGAGGCTGCGTGCTGGGCCCATGCCCGGCGACCGTGGTGGGACCTGTACCTGAACACCGGCAGGTGCAAGGACTCGATCGCAGCCCAGGCGCTGCGGCGCATCGCCGCGCTGTATGCGGTGGAGGCCGACATCCGTGGCCAGCCGCCCGACATCCGGCGCAGCCAGCGCCAGGCGCGGGCCGGACCGCTCCTCGACGAGTTGCACGCCTGGCTGACCAGCCTGGTCGGGCGCGTGTCGGCCAAATCAGACCTGGCGCGCGCCATCGGCTACAGCCTCACGCGGTGGCAGGCGTTGACCCGGTACCGTGATGACGGGCGCATCGAGATCGACAACAACGCGGCCGAACGCGCGCTGCGCGGCGTGGCTCTCGGGCGCGGCAACTACCTGTTCATGGGATCGGACGCCGGCGG
>JANOAQ010000627.1:0-5377 GCA_031411195.1 Burkholderiaceae bacterium
TGCCAGACCGAGCTCAGCATCGGGTCCAGCGTGAAGCTGACGAACATCGAGATCAGCACCGCCGCGACGATGGTGATGCCGAACTCATGAAAGAACTTGCCGATGATGCCGCCCATGAAGCCGATCGGCAGGAACACCGCCACGATGGACAGCGTGGTGGCCAGCACGGCCAGGCCGATCTCGTTGGTGCCGGCCAGGGCCGCGTCGCGTGCGCTCTTGCCCATCTGCACATGGCGCACGATGTTTTCTCGCACGACGATGGCATCGTCGATCAGCAGGCCCACGCACAGGCTCATGGCCATCAACGTGACCATGTTGATCGAGAAGCCGAAGGCGTACATGAACAGCATCGTGCCGACCAGCGCGATGGGCAGGGTCAGCCCGGTGATGATGGTCGAGCGCCAGCTGTTCAGGAACAAAAAGACGATGCCCACGGTGAGCAGGGCGCCTTCTAACAAGGTGCGCTTGACGTTGGCCACCGACACACGGATGGGCCGCGCGCCGTCGCGCACCACTTCCAGCGCCATGCCGGCGGGCATCTGCGGGCGCAGGGCAGCGGCGGCGGCGATCAGGCCGTCCACCACCTCGACAGTGTTTTCGCCCTGGCTCTTCTGCACTTCCAGCGCCAGGGTGCGCTGGCCGTTGTAGAGCGCCACGCTCTCGACCTCTTCAGGGCCGTCCACCACGGTGGCCACCTGGTTCAGGCGCACCGCTTGCCCGTTGCGGCGGGCAACGATGAGGTTCTTCAGGTCTTCGGGGCGCTTGACCCGGCCTTCGATCTGCACGGTGCGCTCGGCCTCGCGGCTGCGCAGGGCGCCGGCGGGCAGGTCCTGGTTTTCAGTGCGCACGGCGGCCATTACCGCGTCCACGCCCACGCCGAAGGCCTCCATGGCCTGGGGCTTGAGGTAGATGTTGATCTCGCGCTTGAGGCCACCCACCAGGGTGACCGATCCCACACCGCGCACATTTTCCAGACGCTTTTTCACCACCTGGTCGGCCTGCGTGGTGAGCTCCTGCATGCTGCGGCTCTTGTCGGGCGAAGTGAGTGCCAGGCTGAAGATCGGCCGGCTCGACGGATCGAAGCGGCTGATGCGCGGCTCTTTCACCTCATCGCGGAAGGCCGCCTTCACGGCGGCCAGCTTTTCGCGCACGTCATCGGCCGCGCGGCGGCCGTTCATGTCGAGGTTGAACTGCACGATCACCACCGACACGCCCTCGTAACTGCGCGAAAAAAGCTGGCTGATGCCGGCAATGGTGTTGACTGCTTCTTCGACCTTGCGGGTCACTTCGCTTTCAACCACCTCGGGCGATGCGCCGGGGTAGTCGGTCTGCACCACCACGGTGGGAAAGTCGATGTCGGGAAACTGGTCGACCTTGAGCCGCTGGTACGAAAACAGGCCCAGCACGACGAAGGCCAGCATGACCATGACGGCCATGACGGGGTTGTTGATGGAGACGCGGGTGAACCACATGGCGCTGGCCTGAGCTGCTCAGCGCGCGGCGCTGGCGGCCGAAGCCGCGGTCGGCATGGGCGCCGAAGCCGCGGTGGGCAGGGGCGCCGAAGCGGCCGTGCCCGGTGTCGCCGGCAGGCGCAGGCGCACACCGTCGGGCACCAGGCCGGCGCTGCCGGCCAGCACCCGGTCGTTGGCGGCCAGGCCGTCAAGCACCTCGACCCATTCGACGCGCGGCTGGCCGGCCTGGTCGGGCGGGTAGCCTCGGGCGCCCAGCTTCAGTGGCCGGCGTTCGGCAGTGGTGTTGTTGACGCGAATCGCATAGGGCTGGGCTTGCTCGGTGCGCACGGCCGAAAGCGGCACCGACAGCACATCGCGCTGCGCCAGGGCAATCCAGCCCCGTGCAAACAAGCCGTTGCGCAGGGCAGGGTGGGCGGCCACCGTCAGGTAAGCGGTGACCGTGCGCGCGCCCGCCACGGCGCTGGGGTTGATGCGGGCCACGGTGGCCGCTATCGGGTCGGTGCTGCCGTCCACCGTCAGGCGGGCCTTGGCGCCCACGCGCAGGGCGGGCACGTCTTGCGGGGCAACGGCGGCTTCCAGCTCAAGGCGCGACAGGTCGACAATTTCCAGGATGCGGGCGTCGAGCGCCACGCGCTCACCGGGTTGGGCCAGGCGTTGCGCAACCAGGCCGTTGATGGGCGCGACCAGGGTGGCATCGGCGCGGGATTTGCGGGCCAGCTCAACGGCAGCAAGGCCGGCCTGCAAAGTGGCCTGCGCACCGGCTTCGCTGCTGACCGAGGTGTCCAGTGCGGTGGGTGAGATGAACCCTTGCGCCACCAGCGCCTTGTTGTTGGCCAACTGGCGTTGCGCAATCTCCAACTGCGCCTTGGCGGCGGCGGCCTGCTGCTCGGCCTGGCGCAGGCGCCAGTCGAATTCGGTCGTATCCAGCTGGCCCAGGACCTGGCCGGCGCGCACCGCGTCGCCTTCTCGAACCGACAAGGTCTTCAATTCCGCCGCCACGCGGGCCTTGACGAAGGCGGTGTCCACGGCTTTGAGGCTGCCCGAGACTTCCAGCCCCTGGCCCAGCGTCACCTGTTGGGCGGTGATGACATCGGCCGTGCCCAATTCCAGCAAGGGCTGTACGGGGCCAGACGCGGCGGCTGTTGGTGCCGGCACGGCAGCAGCCCGCTGTCGCCACAACACACCGGCAGCCAGTGCGGCCAGCACCACGATCAGGGCGATCACTTCCCAACGAAACCAGGTTTTCTTCGACATCAGGGGCTGCTCACGGCGAGGCGGTGGGTCGGGTGTTGAGGCCTTCCAGCACCAGCGCCACATGCTGGGCGATGAAGGCGCGGCCATCCAGGTGCCAATCGGCCGGGGTGCAGGCGCCCAGGCTGTGCTGGTGCAAGCACACCATCACCAGTGGCAGCACCAGCGAATGCACGGCATGGTCGACATCGACGGCCCGGAATTCACCCTGGGCGATGCCGCGCTGGAGGATGCCGCCAAGCAGGTCGTGGGCGCGCTGAACGACTTCGCGGTGGTAGTACTCGGCAATCTCCGGAAAGTTGCGCACCTCCGTGATCACCAGCTTGAACACACCTGAGGCCGGGCTGTCGTACAGCTGTGTCCACCTGTCGATGAGGATGCCGCGCAACAGCGCGCTGGCCGGGCCGTCGAACTCGGCGGCCTGGGCGGCGCCATCGGCGATGCGAGCCGACAAGAAATGGGCAATCACCGCCTTCAGCAACTCTTCCTTGCTGGGGTAGTACAGGTAGAGCGTGCCCTTGGACACACCGGCGTGCGCCGCCACTTCCTCGGCGCGCGTCGCCGCAAAGCCCTTCTGGACAAACAGCGTCAGCGCTGCATCCAGCAGTTCTTGAGGCCGCGCTTCCTTGCGGCGGCGACGGGGGAGGGTGTCGGTATTGGTGTTGGGCATTTAATGACTGACTGGTCAGTAATGTAGTGGCCGAGGGCTACCGAGGTCAAGCCGCAGCGATCCTAGAATCCACTGTTCATGTCGTCGATCAACACCGTCCCCCAGCGCCAGCGCCGCCATTTTTGCGGCTTGGGCGCCACGGCCTTCGTGTCGCTGGCCTGGGTGGCCGGTTGTGCAAGCCCGGGAGCGCCACGTGTCATCACCCTCAGTGAAGCGGATTTGGCGGCCCTGATCGGCCGCGTTTTCCCGATGAACCAGCGGGTACTCGAACTGCTGGACGTGCAGTTGACGGCACCCCAGATTCGCCTCTTGCCTGACCGAAACCGGCTGGCCGTCGACCTGAGCCTGAGCAGCCGCGAGCGCCTGCGCGGCACCGAGACGCGCGGGCGACTGGCCTTCGACAGTGCATTGCGCTATGAAGCGCAGGACGCTTCGGTGCGTTTGACCCAGGTACGGGTGCAGCAGGTACAGCTGGACAGTACAGGTCCGACTCCAACCGCGCCAGCCAGCGACCGATTGGCCGGCAACGCGCAACGCCTGGCGCTGGTGCTGGCTGAGCGGGCCTTGGAGGACCTGGCCGTCTACCGCATCAGCGCCGATCGCCAGGCCAAGCTGCGTCAATGGGGTGTGCAGCCCGGCGCCGTGACGGTGACGGCCCGCGGCCTGGAGATCACGCTGGCGGCTTTGCAGCGCTGAACCGGATCGGGCAGTGCAGGTCGGCGGCTATCATGCGCGCCTTTGTGCGAGGGAGCCGCCGTGGACGTGGTGCTGTTGTTGAAAGCCGCCGTGATGGGCGTGGTCGAAGGCCTGACCGAGTTCTTGCCGATCTCGTCCACAGGGCACCTGATACTGGCCGGCGCCTTGTTGGGCATGGACGATGCCAAGGGCAAGGTGTTTGACATTGCCATCCAGACGGGCGCCATCTTCGCGGTCATCATCGTCTACTGGCAGCGGCTGCGCGAGGCGGTGACGGGCTTGGCCAGCAGCCCGGCGCAGCGGCGTTTCGTGGTCAATGTGGCCATCGGATTTGTTCCAGCGGTGGTGCTGGGCCTGCTGTTCGGCAAGGCCATCAAGGCCCACCTGTTCACGCCGGCCGTGGTGGCCACCACCTTCATCCTCGGCGGCTTCGTCATCCTGTGGGCCGAGCGCCGACACAAGGTCGCGCACTACGTTCCAGTTACTGTGACTGGCAACGTAGTTGAGACAGTTCAAGTATCAGGCGGTGTTCGAGTTCAAACAGTAGACGAAATGACACCGATGGACGCGCTGAAGGTGGGCCTGGCGCAGTGCCTGGCCATGGTGCCCGGCACCAGCCGCTCGGGCGCCACCATCATCGGCGGCATGCTCATGGGCCTGTCGCGCAAGGCGGCCACCGATTTCAGCTTCTTTCTTGCCATTCCCACACTGTTGGCCGCCGGCGGCTACAGCTTGTGGAAAGAACGTGCGCTGTTGTCTGCCGCCGATCTGCCGCAGTTCGCCGTCGGCTTCGTCGTCAGCTTCCTTGCCGCCTGGGCCTGCGTGCGCTGGCTGTTGCGCTACGTGGCCACGCACACTTTCGTGCCGTTTGCGTGGTATCGCATCGCCTTCGGCTTGATCGTGCTGCTGACCGCCGCGACCGGTTTCGTCGATTGGAAGGCATGACTGCGATCACGCAATCGCATCACTCGAGTCGCCGCGGCCGGTAGCATCGGTGCCAACGAGGAGGTGCGCATGCTGCAACTGGTGATCGGCAACAAGAACTATTCGTCGTGGTCGATGCGGCCGTGGGTGCTGATGCGCCAATGCGGCATCGCCTTCGAAGAGATCAAGCTGCGTTTCGACACGCTGACCTACTCTGCGGACTCGGCATTCCACCGCGCGCTCGCGAAGTACACGCCGGTGGCCAAGGTGCCGGTGCTGATGATCGATGGCTTCGCCGTCTGGGACACGCTGGCGATCGCGGAAGCCCTGGCCGACCAGCATCCCGACCTGGCGCTGTGGCCGC
>JANOAQ010000628.1:0-6248 GCA_031411195.1 Burkholderiaceae bacterium
CCCTGGCGTATGCTGGCGGCCCCCAGCCCTGCCCCTGCCCTGAGCCACCCGAGACCCGCCATGCCCCCGATCACGCGCTACCCCAACCCCGACCGGCAAAAACTTCCCGAAAAACATCGCGAGCGCATCCGGGCGGTGCAGGACAAGGCCGGCTTCGTGCCGAATGTGTTCCTGGCGCTGGCGCACCGGCCGGCCGAGTGGCGCGCCTTCATGGCCTACCACGATGCCCTGCTGCTCAAGGACACCGGCAGCCTCAGCAAGGGCGAGCGCGAGATGATCATCGTGGCCACCTCGGCCGCCAACCAGTGCCTGTACTGCGTGGTGGCGCATGGCGCCATCCTGCGCATCTACGAGAAAAAGCCGCTGATCGCCGACCAGTTGGCCGTCAACTACCGCAAGGCCGACATCACAGTGCGCCAGCGCGCCATGCTCGACTTCGCGATGAAGGTGTGCCTCAAATCAGCCGAGATCGAAGAGGCCGATTTCGTGGCCCTGCGCGCCCAGGGCTTCGACGACGAGGACATCTGGGACATCGGCGCCATCACCGCCTTCTTCGGCCTGAGCAACCGCATGGCCAACCTGACCGGCATGCGGCCCAACGACGAGTTTTTCCTGATGGGCAGGCTGCCCAAGGCACCCAAGCCCTGATGAGCGCGATGCACAACCCCGCAGCCCTGTCGCCCATCGTGGCCGGCGCTTGGCGCCTGGCTGAGTGGGGCTGGAGCCCGCAGCAGCGCCTGGCCTGGATCGAGGGCAACCTCGACCTGGGTGTCACCAGCTTCGACCATGCCGACATCTACGGCGGCTACGGCGTCGAAGCACTGTTCGGCGAAGCCCTGGCCCTGGCGCCGGCGCTGCGCAGCCGCATGCAACTGGTCAGCAAATGCGGCATCAAGCTGGTCAACAGCGCGCGGCCGGGCCACCAGGTCAAGCACTACGACAGCGCGGCGGCGCATGTGCAGGCCTCGGCCGAGCAATCGCTGCGGGCCCTGCGCACCGACCACCTCGACCTGCTGCTGATCCACCGCCCCGATGCGCTGACCGATTTCGACGAACTGGCCGGCGCCTTCGAGGCCCTGCGCCGCCAGGGCAAGGTGCGGCACTTCGGCGTCAGCAACTTCGCGCCGCACCAGCTGGCGCCGCTGCAACGGCGTTTCGCCCTGGCCACGCACCAGATCGAGCTGTCGCCCCTGCACCTGGACCCGCTGCACGACGGCACGCTCGACCAATGCCAGGACCTGGGCCTGCGGCCGATGATCTGGTCACCGCTGGCCGGCGGCCGCCTGTTCACCTGGGACGGCGAGCGTGAGCGCCGCGTGCGCCACACGATGCAGTCGATGGCCGACGAGCTGGGCGTGAGCCTGACCACCCTGGCCATCGCCTGGGTGCTGCGCCACCCCAGCCAGCCGCTGCCCATCCTGGGCTCGCGCCGCATCGAAGTGGCCACCGAGGCCATGGCTGCGCTCAAGCTGCGCCTGGACCCGCAGCAGTGGTGGCGCATCTGGAGTGCATCGACCGGGCACGAAGTGCCTTGACGGCCTGACCCGGTGTGCCCGCGCATGGCCGAACCCGCCAGCCCGACCGCCCTGCCGCCGGCCCTCGTCACCGACAGCCGGGGCGTGCGCACCCTGCACTTCCCGGGCAGCGACATCCAGAGCCGCATGCAGTTGGACGACCCCGACGCGCTGGACCTGGACTACACGCGCACGATGATGGGCTTTCTGCTCTTCGTACCCGATCCGCGCCGCATCCTGATGGTGGGGCTGGGCGGCGGCTCGCTGGCCAAGTTCTGCCACCAGCACCTGCCGCAGGCCCGCATCACGGCGGTCGAGATCAACCCGCAGGTCATCGCCCTGCGCGACGACTTTCTGGTGCCGCCCGATGGGCCGCGCTTCGAAGTGGTGCAGGACGACGGTGCGCGTGCCGTGCGGCGCGCCACGGGTGTGCAGGTGCTGCTGGTGGACGGCTTTGACGAGACCGGCATGCCCGAAGGCCTGGCCTCGCAGCGCTTTTTCGACGATTGCCACCAAGCGCTGGCGCCCGGCGGCCTGCTGGTGGTCAACCTGCACATGGGCGACGTGCGCTACAGCAGCCTGCTCGACCGGCTGCGCCGCAGCTTCGACCGTGCCGTGCTGGTGGTTGAGGACGACGAGCAGAGCAACTGCATCGCCTTTGCCAGCCGGGGCCAGCCCTTCAGCCGCTATCGCCCCGGGATCGTGCGCCAGCCGGCCGGGCTGGAAGGCACGCCGTCGCGCCTGCTGAACGAAGCCTTCGGGCAGGTGCTGGCGGCGCTGCGCCGGCAACAGGCCTGAAGCCCAGGCTAGGCGTAAACGGCAAGCGCTGCCGCCAGCTTGCGCTGCACCGCCTGCTGCAGGCTGGCCGGGGCGAGCACCTGCACCTGCTCGCCCTGGCGCAGCAGGTCCATCACCAGCTCGGTTTCGTCCACATAGGGCAGGCGCAGCTCCCAGCGGCCATCGCCCAGCCAGCGGCCCTGCTGCTCGGGGTGCCACTCTTCGTGGCTGATCCAGGGCGCGGCCTGCGTGCTGAACAGCAGCACCGCCTCCTGCCGCTGGCCGCCGGCAAAGATGCCGTAGCCCGCGTCCATCTCGGCGGCCACCTGGCGCACCGCCACGTCCTTGGCGCGGGTCGGCAGCACCTTGGCCTCCTGCACCGCGTCCAGCGCAAAACGCAACAGGCGATCACGCGTGTGGCACCAGGCGTCCAGGTACCAGGTGTTCTTGTAGTGCACCAGGCGCTGGGGTGACACCTCACGCTCGCCCACCTCGCCGCGCGCGCGGGTCAGGTAGCGCATCTGCAGGCGACGGCGGCGCATCAAGGCCTCGCCCATGCGCTCGAAGCATTCGGGCGGCACCGGCCGGCGCAAGGCGCTGACGATCTTCACCCGCTTCATCAGCGCCTGGGCGTCGGTCTGGCCACCTGGGCCCAGCAGATCGTGGATGCGCTCAAGCAGGGGCTGCAAGTGGCGACTGAGCATGCCGTCGGCGTCCAGCCCCGACAGCAACTGGTGCGCCATCAGCAGCGAATACAGCTCACGCTCGCTGAACCACAGACCGGGCAACTCGTGCTTTTCACCGCGCCAGGCGGCCGCGCCGGTGGCAAAGCGGTAGCCGTTGCTGTCGCGGTCGTACTCGATGGGTGCGCCCAGCTGGTCACGCAGGTATTCCAGATCCCGCTTGAGCGTGGCGGGCGACACCTCCAGCGCTTCGCGCATCTGCGCGAAGCTCACGCTGCCGCGGTGGCGGATCAACATCTCGATCTTGTAGAGGCGGGCGGTCTTGGTCATGGCGGGGCGCAGCAGGCCGGTGCGAAAAGTCTGCCACTCTACTGGCTCATGCCGTGAGCCAATGAAAATTTTCCGCTGATTCGGCAATCGATCAAGCTGGCTCACGTTCTGAGCCACCCAGCGCGGAGACTGGGTCTGCCGGGATGTCCTGGCGATCCACTTCAGGAGTTGCACATGGCCCAAGCCGCGTTCGAATTCAGCCCGTCGGCTGACCTGCCCTTCACCGGCGCTTCGGGCCAACCCGTTGCCGCCGCCAAACTTGCCGCCGCTAATCCTGCCGCCGCGAAACTCGTCGCCGCCAAGCCGGCTGCCGCCGAGCGCCTGGACGCCACAGGCTTCCAGATCGGCTGGGACCACGCCCGCCACCGCATCACCCCGCCGCCCGGCCACCTGCACCAGCACAGCCCCGTGCGCCAGGGCTGGGCCGCCGGCCATGCCGCCTTTGGCGCCCGCGCCCTGCGCCCCACCGTGGCCGTTCGCCAGTGGCTGGCCTTGCGCCTGCAGGCCTGGTTGCAGGGCGCCGAGTTTGAAGAGATGCAACTGAACCCGGCCTTCATCGCCCGGATCGGTGCCGACGAATGCCCCGTCACCCGGGTGCCGATGATGCTGGGCACGGGCCGGGCCGACGACGCCACGCTCACGCGCCTGAATCCGGTCGCCGCTTATGCCGCAGGCAACCTGGCCAGCGTCAGCGCCCGGGCCGCGCAGGCCTGGGCGGGTGGTGATTGGCGCCTGGCGCAATCACACGCCGACCGGTTGGCCGAGCAGGGCGCGCCTGCCGCTATCGACGGCCTGGACCGCGCCGCCTGGCGCCGCCTGGCGGTGCTGGCCAGCTTTGCCACGCCCCTGCCGCACGCCGAGGCCGCTGGGCTGCCGCTGTGCGTGCTGCCGCCCAACCGGGTGCGTGTGATCAACCCGGTGCAGGCCTTGCAGGTGATGTTGACGCTGCAGTTCAGCCAGGCGGGCTACGCGCGCCGGCTGCTGGGCCTGGCCGTGTTGATGCCCTGCAGCGAGACGCGCCAGGCCTTTCAGATCTTCATGCACACCCTGCTGGCGCGCCGCCTGGCGGCCGGCCTCACGCCCACACCGCAAGACCTGCGCCGCGCGATGGAAGACACCTGGTGCGATGCCCTGGTGCAGCGCCGCTGGCAGCGCCTGGCCACGCGGCTGACGGCAGCCGATTGCGAGTGGCTGCTGCAGCGTGCCAGCCAACGCGGCCTGGTGGTGGGCGGCAGCCGCTGGCTCAGCCGCGAATCGGCCACCGAGGGCTGGGCGATGCCCACGCCACCCGTGCGATCCCCCGATCAAACCGTGGCCGGCTCCACCGTCGCCAGGCCCGGCAAGGCCCGCAACCGCGGCTCGCAGAAGCTGGCCAGCTGAGCCGGGGTGATCCAGGTGGCATTGCTCCAGTAGTGGCGGGCCGCGCCGATGTGGGTGGCCAGGCATTCAAGCACCGCTGAGCTGGGGTCGAACTGGCACAACACGTTCACTCCGCGCCACAGCGCGGCGGTGGGCTGCTGGCGGGCGCCGGCCACCGCCATGGCACTGGCCAGGCACTGCAGCATCACGTCAGCACGCCACTGCGTGCGCCAATTGCCGATGTCGTGCGGCCGGCCATCGCCGCCTTTGTGGCTGAGGCACAGCAGCCCGCTGCCGTGCCTGAAGACCGCATCGGGCTGGGCCTGCAAACCGGCGGTGCGAAAAGTCTCACGCTGGCCCTCGGTGCCCAGGCACTGCGCCTGGCTGCCTTGCAGGATGGGCAAGAGCCGGCCCAGCATGTCAGGGCGGCCATCGACTTCGGCCGGGTTGAAGAAGTGCACCCGCACGCGCACGCCCAGCAGGTCGGCCTCGTCGTGCCAGGGCAGGGGTGGCTGGTTGATTTGGCTCATGGATTGGCGGCAGTCAGGGTGGGCACGGCCGCCGAGGCAGCCGGCGCGGCGGGCACCGGGGCCAGCGGCAGATCAACCCCGCCGGCCGGTTGGGGAATCGGGATCGGGATCGGGACCTGGATGGGGGTCGGGGTCGGGGCCACGGGCGCCACCGCACCGGCCTTGGCCGGCAGGGGCGACTCCTGCCACCACCGCACGGTGGGCGCGCCAAAGTTGGCCTGTGCCATCCAGATGGCGACCCCAAACGCGGCCCCCATGACCAGGGACTTCATCAGTGCCAGCGACACCCGGCCACGCGCGGCCTCTTCTGCCGGCGCCAGCCTCAGCGGCACCGCATTCACCGGTATGGGCACCGGTGCATCGTCGGGCGCTGGCGCGTCGCTGTCGTCCACCAGCACCCAGCGGACGCCGTCTACCCCAGCCAGGGTCAGGCGGCTGGCAATCTGCACATGGATCATGGTGATGTTGAACTCGGGATCAAGAGGTGGCTCAGGCGCCGAAGGCACTGCTGGCGAACTGTCGACTGCCGGCGTCTGCAGATGCTGGCCTGGCCGCGGGCACCACAACGGCGTCGTCGGGCTGTCCGGTCGGCCGGCGATCGGCCGGGCTGCCTGGCCGGGCCAGGCGTTCGGCCTTGGCGGCAGCCAGGGTCGATCGCACCAGATGGGCCAGGGCCTCCTTCGACAAGCGCTCAGGTTCGGCCACTGGTTGCCCGGCCAATACTGCATGCAGGCAACCACAAGCCAGCCCGGCCACCAGGCCGATGGCACCGAACAACTGCGCTGCGGCCCAGGCCTGGGGCCCGTTGCCGTACAGCGCCAGGCCCACTCCCGCCATGCCACAGGCCAGGCTGGCGCCACTGAAGGTGATGGCCAGGGCCGACCTCAACATGCCACCCTCGCGGCGGCATCGGGCAATCGGTAGGCAAGGCAACTCGGCGGGGCAAAGGTCTTCATCTCTGCCCTTTCGGCGGCGCTGGCGGCAACTTGAGCCGCCGGCACCCGCCGTGGGCATCAACTCACGATGTAGGCACCAGCGGCCGTGGCGATCAACAC
>JANOAQ010000629.1:0-1577 GCA_031411195.1 Burkholderiaceae bacterium
GAAATCGTCGATGCGCTCGTGCGCTCGGGCTCGGTCGATCTGGTCATCATCGACTCGGTCGCCGCCCTCACCCCCAAGGCCGAACTAGAAGGCGAGATGGGCGATTCACTGCCCGGCCTGCAAGCGCGCCTGATGAGCCAAGCCCTGCGCAAGCTCACCGGCACCGTCAAGAAGACCAACACCATGGTCGTTTTCATCAACCAGATCCGCATGAAGATCGGTGTGATGTTCGGCAACCCTGAAACCACCACCGGTGGCAATGCGCTCAAGTTCTACAGCTCGGTGCGTCTGGACATCCGGCGCACCGGCAGCATCAAGCGGGGTGAAGAGGTGATCGGCAGCGAAACCAAGGTCAAGGTCGTCAAGAATAAGGTGGCGCCACCCTTCAAGACCGCCGAGTTCGACATCCTTTACGGTGAAGGCACCAGCCGCGAGGGCGAAATCATCGACCTGGGCGTCGAAGCCAAGATCGTCGACAAGTCAGGCGCCTGGTACGCCTACAACGGCGAAAAGATCGGCCAAGGCAAAGACAACGCGCGCGAGTTCCTGCGCGAAAACCCCGATATCGCCTTGGAAATTGAAAACCGCGTGCGTGAAGCCCTGGGCGTGCCACTGCAAGCGGCGGGCGCTGCGCGCGGCAACGCCGAGTAAGCGGCCGGTTGTCGGCCTGAGCAAACCGAAGGCGCTGGCATGCCGCCCCGGCCGGCGTCGATCAAGGTGCGTGCGTTGCAATGGCTGGCGCAACGCGAGCACAGCCGCGACGAGTTGCGCAGCAAGCTGTTGCGCCTGCTTCGGCGTTCCACGGTGTTGCCCGCAGCGGCGACCGACGAGGAGCCGTCCGTTGCGAATGCGGGCAGCGACACCGGCAGCAACCCCGGCCCTGAATTTGACCCTGCGGCCGAGGTAGAGGCCCTGTTGCTGTGGCTGGAAGTGCGTGGCTACCTGTCCGAGGCCCGCTTTGTCGAATCGCGGGTCAACGCGCGGCAGGCGCGCTACGGCAACCAGCGCATCCGGCAAGAACTCAGGCAGCATGGCGTCACCCTCGACGCACAAACGCAACAGGCCCTGGCGCACAGCGAATTCGATCGCGCCTTGGCAGTGTGGGGCAAGAAGTTCAGCGGGCCGGGCGAAGACGCGGGTGCCCGGATACGGCAAATGCGGTTCCTGGCCGGCCGGGGCTTTTCTGCCGACGTGGTGCGGCGCGTGGTGCAACACCGCGCAAGTGACGAAGCCGGCGATTTCGACATCGACAGCGCCTGAATGCGGCTGAGCCTTGCAAGTGCGCACGGGTTTTCCCGTGGCGGCACATGCTAAATTGGCGGGGTTTGCACGCAACGACCAAGCCGGTCACGATTCTGGCTGGCGCATTGCGCCATCGACCCACTGCTTGGCGGCTACGCCCCAGGCATGCCCTCAGCTCCTTCCGCGAGACCCCATGAAAATCCACGAATACCAGGGTAAAGAGATCCTGCGCCAGTTTGGCGTTCCGGTGCCGCGGGGCGTTGCTGCGTTCACGGTGCAAGAGGCGGTGGAAGCCGCGCAGAAGCTGGCCGGCCCGGTGTGGGTTGTGAAGGCCC
>JANOAQ010000630.1:0-6771 GCA_031411195.1 Burkholderiaceae bacterium
GTACTTGCCGCACTTCTCGACGTCGGGCTTCCAGATCTCGTAGCCGTTGAACATCACCTTGGGGCCGAAGGGGATGGCATTGCAGGGGCATTCGCGGGCGCACTTCTGGCACTGGGCGCACACCGCCTGCAGGCCGAAGTCGATCGGCTTGTCCACGGCCAGCGGCAGGTCGGTGGTGAACAGTACCGACTTCGAGCGTGGCCCGATGAAGGGGTTGAGGATCAATTCGCCGATGCGCGAGAGCTCGCCCAGGCCGGCCATCAGCACCGCCGGCAGGTGCAGCAGTTCGGAGTGGGCATTGGAGTGCGCCCGGGCCGAGTGCCCCATGCGCCGAACGTGCGCCGCCATCACGCCGGCAATCACGGCGCCGCGCAGGTAGGCGCGCATGGATTGCGCGCCCGAAATCCAGTCGTCGCCGGACGCACCCTCCATCGTCTCGAAGCCCTGGTCGATGAGCATCACCACGGCATAGCGGTGGTAGGGCTTGATCGGCTGGCCTTGCACCTCGTCATGGGAGTAGTACATCCAGGGCTCGGCCTCGCAGATGCCCACCAGGTCGGCGCCCAACGCATGGGCCAGCGCCTTGATGGCATCGGCGTTGCGCTGCGGGTCCGACAGGTCGCCGCCCAGGCCGGTGGGTTGCAGCGCTTCGCGGCTGCCTTGCAGCGGCACCAGGCCGCGGATCAACGGGGTCATCGCCCAGGCCAGCGGGTGCTTGACGGCAAAGCGCGTGCGTTCGGCCTTGGCCTTGTCGCCCAGGTCGCCGGCCAGCGCACGCGTGAACAGATCGGCCCGCTTGGGCACGCGGCGGATTTCGTCGCGCAGCACCAGGGTGGTGGGCGCATCCACCCGGCGGATGCGCTCCATCGGGTAGCGGCCCAGGTGCACGGGCCGCGCGGCCAGCTCGGCGTCCTCAAACCCGGGCCGCGTGCCACCTGTGCCCAGGTAGGTGGCCGCGTCGGGCCAGGCCAGCGAGGCCTGCGGTGCGATGGGCAGATCGGCGGCCATCGGGTAGTCGGTGGTGACCACGGCGACTCGGAAGCCGCGCGTCGAAAACGGCATGCACAGCACGCCGTTCACGGCCTTGGCGACGCCGGCGCGTTGCGCCACCGTGGCGAGATCGACGTGCGTATTGCCGGCCACATGCCCGCGTGCCGACCATCCGAGTGCGCGCACATAACCGGCCAACACGACGGCCAGTTCGGCGCAGCGCAGGTCGACTCGCTCGGCATTGGTGCCTCGGATCCAGTCGGCGCCGGGTTCGCCAGGCAAGGGTTCGCGGCTGAACTCCATCAGCAGCACGAAGGCGTGGCTGTGCGGCAGGGGGGAATCGTCCAGCCAATCCTGCGGCGCCAGCAGGCAGACGCCGGCCAGCGTGGCATCCATGAAATAGGCCGATGCCTTGAGGTTGCGGGCGCGGGTGACCAGGTCGTCGGGCACCGGGGCGCGGGCGGATGCGATCGCACCGTCCAGGTGCTGGTCGAGCAGCGCACGGTATTCGGGCAGCGCACCCAGGACGGCCTCGGGGCCGGCGCTGCAGGAGTTGGCCGGCTGGTGTGCGCCGGCCACAGTCGCCACCATCGCCCGGGGCAGCAACTCGGTCGGCAGCACACCCAGATCGAAAGGCCGGTCGCGGTTGGAAAACAGTCGGGCCATCGGGGCTCCTTCGTCGGGGCCTCAAGCGTAGCAAGTGCCGCAACCCGCGCACCACGGCCGGACGCCGCCAGCCCCGTGGCGGGCGGCGTCCCGCATTGGCGGTAACCTCCCACCTGATCAAAACGAACAGGACGATGGAGACCATGATGGAGTTTGATGCCGTAGTACAAGGCCGCCGCAGCATCCGGGGCTATCTGAACAAGCCCGTGCCCCAAGCCCTGATCCGCGAGGTGCTGCAACTGGCCCTGCGCGCACCCACCTCGCTGAACACCCAGCCGTGGAACTTCTACGTTGTCACCGGCGCGGTGCTCGACCGCATCCGGCGCGGCAATGTCGAGCGCAACCTGGCCGGTGTGCCCGATTCGCGTGAGTTCCGCATGGGCCCGGGTTACGACGGCGTGCACCGCGAGCGCCAGATCGGCATCGCCAAGCAGCTGTTCGCCGCCATGGGCATCGCCCGCGAAGACAAGGCCGCACGCCAGGATTGGGTGCTGCGCGGCTTTCGCCAGTTCGATGCGCCGGTGTCCATCGTCGTCACCTACGACCGGGCCATCCAGGGCAGCGACATCGCGCCCTTCGATTGCGGCGGGGCGGTCAATTGTCTCGTCAATGCCGCCTGGTCGCGCGGGCTGGGCTGCGTGATCAACAGCCAGGGCATCATGCAATCGCCCGTGGTGCGGGCCGAGGCCGGCATCCCCGACGACCAGGTGATCCAGACCTGCGTGGCCCTGGGCTGGCCCGACGAGTCCTTTCCCGCCAACGCGGTGGTGTCCACCCGCAAGACCCTGGATGAAGCTGCGGTGTTTGTCGGCTTCGACGATTGACCGTCTCCGGCATGCCACCACGGCGTGCCGCCACCAGGCTTTCCACGGCTCGGTCGTGGAAATTACAGTAGCGCCATGGCCAAACCCGACCCCAGCGCCTCTCAAGGCAGCGCCCCGCCCGCTGCGGCGCCCCGCCGCGCGGCCGCACCGCGCAAGCACCTGGCGCTCGACCGCCAACTGCGCCCGCTGTTGCAAGATTGCCGCCGCCTGCTGTCCGAGCGGGGCGAAGCCAATGGCCCCAGCATCGCCGCCGGCATCGTGGCGCAGATCGACGCGCTGACAGACGAACTGCGCAGCCGCTTCTTCGAACACCTGGCCAAGGATTTTTCGCCCGACCCCAAACAGGTGCTGGCGGCCGCCCTGGCCTACGCCCATGCCCCCGCCAACAGCGAGCATCTGATCCGCCTGACCCAAACGGCTGAACCGCCCCGGCAAGAACTGTTTCGCCGCCTCAACCGTGCGCCCGGCGGCACCGCCGGCATCGTGCGCCTGCGCCGTGCGCTGATCGAGCGCCTGCCCCGGCACCCCGGCCTGGCGGGCGTCGAGCACGATCTGCTGCACCTGCTGGGCAGCTGGTTCAACCCGGGCTTCTTGCAGATGCGCAAGGTCGACTGGAACTCGCCGGCGCAGTTGCTCGAGCAGATCATCCGCCACGAGGCGGTGCACGAGGTCGATGGCTGGGACGACCTGCGCCGTCGCCTGCAGCCCGACCGCCGCTGCTTTGCCTTCTTCCACCCGCAGCTGCCCGACGAGCCGCTGATCTTCGTCGAGGTGGCCTTGGTGCCTGAGATGGCCGGCGCCATCGCCCCGCTGATCGACAAGAAATCCACGCCGCTGTCGCCCGACCAGTTCAAGGTGGCGGTGTTCTATTCGATCAGCAACTGCCAGCCCGGCCTGCGCGGCGTGTCGATGGGCAATTTCCTGATCAAGCGGGTGGCCGAGCAGCTCAAGCGCGAGCTGCCGCAGCTCAAGACCTTTTGCACCCTGTCGCCCATCCCCGGGCTGATGGGCTGGCTGCACCAGGCGCGAGATGCGGCCAATGTGGGCAGCGCCCTGGCCGGCTTGCCGCAGGCCACCACCGAGCGTGCGGTGCATGCGCTGGCGCTGTTGCGCGAGGCGGCGGGTGACGACCTGGCCGCGCTCACCCAGGCCGACAAGCTGGCGGCCTTGCCCTCGGCCGCCCACCATGCGCTGTGGCGCCTGGCAGCGGCCTACCTGGTGCACCGCTCGGCCCGTCACGGAGGTGATCCGGTGGCGCGTTTTCACCTCGACAACGGCGCCCGGCTGGAGCGGCTCAATGCCCAGGCCAACCTGGCGCCCAAGGGGCTGAAACAGTCGGCCGGGCTGATGGTGAACTACCTCTACGACCTGGCCCGCATCGAGACCAGCCACGACCGATTTGTCGAAGGCCGGGTGGTACATTCCCGCGCCCTGTCGGCCCTGCTATGACCCACCGGCACCGCGCAGACGGCCCGCCGCAACACCCCGGAGACACCATGACTTCAACCCGCTTCGCCATCTACCGCCGGGGCCTGCTGGCTGCCGCTGCAGTCGCTTCGGTGGCCGTATTGGGTGCCGGCTTCAGCGCCAGTGCCTGGGCCCAGGCCTGGCCGACCAAGCCTGTGACCATCGTGGTGCCGTTCCCGGCCGGTGGGGGCACCGACGCCTTTGCCCGCCCGCTGTTTGCCGTGATGACCAAGAACGCCGGCAAGCAGTTCATCATCGACAACAAGGGCGGTGCCGGCGGCACCCTGGGCGCCGGCCTGGCCGCACGTGCGGCACCCGATGGCTACACCTTCTTCATGGGCGCGGTGCACCACGCCATTGCGCCCAGCATGTACCCCAAGCTCGACTACCAGATCGAGAGCGATTTCATCCCCGTCGGTCTGATCAGCAGCGTGCCCCAGGTCATCGTGGTCAACCCGCAGCGGGTACCCGCCACCGACTTGAAGGGCTTGCTGGATTACCTGCGCAAGAACCCCGGCAAGCTCAACTACGGCTCGGCCGGCAATGGCACCTCGCACCACCTGGCCGGCGAGTTGTTCAAGCTGCAGACCAAGACCTTCATCACCCACATCCCCTACCGGGGCGCCGGCCCGGCGCTGCAAGACCTGATCGCCGGCCAGGTGGACCTGATGTTCGACGGCCTGGGCTCGTCGGCCAACCACATCAAGAACGGCCGCATCAAGGCCCTGGCCGTGGCCTCGCCGCAGCGTGCACCGGGCTTCCCCGATGTGCCCACCAGCACCGAGGGCGGTGTGCCCACCTACCAGGTCGCCACCTGGTACGGCCTGTGGGCGCCCAAGGGCACGCCGCAGCCGGTCATCGACGCCATGACCGCCGAAATGAAGAAAGCGCTGAACAGCGATGAACTCAAGACCGCCTGGGCCAGCCTGGGCGCCAATCCGCCCAATGTGTGGGGGCCCGACTTCGGCCGCTTCGTAGGCAGCGAGGTCAAGCGCTGGGCCGAAGTTGTCAAGGGCTCTGGCGCAAAGCTGGACTAACCCCCCGTAGCGCCCTTGGCGTGGAATGAGTTCCCCCCCGAAGCGCCTTTGGCGCTCCCCCCCAGGGGGGCGCCGCTGGCGGCCCGGCGGAGCCGGTTCCGCGGCGTCTACTTGATCAGGCTGATGCGGAGATTGAGCGATGAAAAACAACAACAACCTGTTTGTGGCGCTGCGTGCGGCGTTTCCGGCCGACTTGGATGCCACGGCCATCGAGGTGGCGGATGGGCCGGCGGTGGGCGCGCGCTACAGCTGGTCTGATCTGGAGCGCGGTACCGCGATGCTGGCCAACCTGCTGGCGGGGCTGGGGCTGCCGGCGGGCAGCCGGGTGGCGGTGCAGACTGAAAAAAGCGTCGAGGCGCTGATGCTCTACCTGGCCGTGCTGCGGGCGGGTTATGTCTTTCTGCCGCTCAATACCGCCTACCAGGAAGCCGAGATCGCCTATTTCATCGGCAACGCCGAGCCGGCAGTGGTGGTGTGTTCGCCCAAGAGCTTTGCCTGGGTCAGCCGCATCGCCTTCAGCGCCGGCACGGCGCATGTCTTCACGCTGGGTGAAGCCCGTGATGGCAGCCTGCTCGAGCGCGCGGCCCACTGCAGCGACCAGCACACGCCGGCCGTGCGCAGTGCCGATGCGCTGGCCGCCATCCTCTACACCAGCGGCACCACCGGGCGCAGCAAGGGCGCCATGCTCAGCCATGCCAACCTTCTCAGCAACGCCCGCACACTGAAGGACTATTGGGGCTGGCAGGCGCCAGATCCGGCCACCGGCCGGGGGGGCGATGTGCTGATCCACGCCCTGCCCATCTTCCACGTGCACGGCTTGTTCGTGGCCTCGCACGGTGCCCTGCTCAACGGCAGCAAGATGGTCTGGTTCAGCAAGTTCGACCCCAAGGCCACCATTGCCCGCATGGCCGAGGCCACGGTGATGATGGGTGTGCCCACGCTGTACGTGCGCATGTTGGCCGAGCCCACGCTCACCAAGGCGGCGGTCAAGAACATGCGCCTGTTCATCAGCGGCTCGGCGCCTTTGCTGGTTGAAACCTTCGACAGCTGGATCGAGCGCACCGGCCACACCCTGCTCGAGCGCTACGGCATGAGCGAGACGGTGATGCTCACCAGCAACCCCTGCCGTGCCCAGGATGGCCCGCGCCGGCGCGGCACCGTGGGCCCGGCCCTGCCAGGCGTGCAAGTTCGGGTGCAAGACGACGCGGGTGCGGCCTGCCCGGCCGGCGAGATCGGCCACATCCAGGTGCGCGGCCCGAACGTGTTTGCCGGCTACTGGCGTTTGCCGGAGAAGACAGCCGAAGAGTTCACTGCAGATGGCTGGTTCAAGACCGGCGACGTGGGCAAGGTCGAAGCCGACGGCTACGTCACCATCGTCGGCCGCAGCAAGGACCTGATCATCAGCGGCGGCTACAACATCTACCCGGCCGAGATCGAAGGCTTCATCAACGACATGCCCGGCGTGGCCGAATCGGCCGTGGTGGGTGTGCCCCACCCCGATTTTGGCGAAGGCGTGGTGGCCGTGGTGGTGGCCCACCCGGGCGCCACGCTCGATTCAGCCGCCATGATCGGCCATCTGAAAAAGAGCATCGCCAATTTCAAGGTGCCCAAGCACCTGTTCGTGGTGGCCGATCTGCCGCGCAACGCCATGGGCAAAGTGCAGAAAAACCTGCTGCGCGAGCAGCACCAGGGCCTGTTCGCGGCATGAGCCACCCGACCGCCCCAACCGCACCTGTAGGTGTCGACCGTTGCCCGCGCTGCGGCGGCGGCTTCGACTGCGGCATGGC
>JANOAQ010000631.1:0-4527 GCA_031411195.1 Burkholderiaceae bacterium
CATCGGCTGTGGCGGCGCCGACCTCGCCGCCTACGACCAGCAGCGCCACGGCAGCCTGCAAGGGTATGCGGATGATCTGGTCGAGATCCTCGAGGCTGCCGATTTGCGCGGCGCCGTGCTCGTCGGGCACTCGGTCAGCGCGATGATCTCAATGCTGGCAGCGGCAAAGGTGCCCGATCGCGTTCGGGCCCTGGTGATGATTTGTCCATCGCCGCGTTACCTGAACGATCCACCCGACTACGTCGGTGGCTTCGAACAGCCCGACATCGACAGCTTGATCGAGATGATGGAGGGCAACATGCTGGGTTGGGCCAGCTTTCTGGCGCCTGCGGTAATGGGCCCCGAAAACGAGATGGGGCTGACCGACGAGCTGAAGGCCAGCTTCTGCGCGCTCGATCCCTACATCGCCCGGCGCTTTGCCGAGGTCACTTTCTACGGTGACAACCGTGCCGACCTGGATCGGGTGGCCGTGCCCACCTTGATCATCCAGGTCCTGCATGACGCCATCGCGCCGCCCAGTGTTGGCAACTTCGTGCATCGACACGTGCGCAACAGCGAACTGGCCGTGCTCGATGTCAGTGGCCACTGCCCGCACATGACCCACCCGGCAGAAACCACGGCCTTGATCCGTCAATTTCTGGACCGGATTTGAGGTTCGAGGGCGCGGCTTCGATGGCGCACTTGCCGGTGGCCGAAGCCAATCGGGGGTCGCGAGACGACCTGCCGTGCCCGTGGTTGCGCGTTGACGCTGTCGGGCGGATCGAGGCCGCCAACGCTGCTTTCACCGCGTTGCTGGCGGGCGACTCGAAGTCCATTCTGGGCAGCTACTTCGACAGCTGGCTCAGCCCCGCCTCACGGGTGCTGTACCAAAGCCTGGTTCAGCCGCTTCTGAAGCTGCATGGGCACGTCAGCGAGCTGGCTTTGAGCTTCAAAGCGCCAGACGGCAAGCCGGTGGATGTGCTGTTCTTCGCCGCAAACCAGCCCGATGGCACGGTATCGGTGCAGTTGGCCGTCATCCGGCAGCGCCGGCGCATCGAAAACGAGTTGCTGCGGGTCAAACGCGCGGCCGACCAGGCACCGGGCATCAGCTTCCAGTTGGAGCGCGGTGACAACGGGGTCTGGCGCTTTACCTACATCAGCGAAGCCGTGCGGCATTTGTACGGCGTCACTGTCGCCGATGCAGAGCGCTCTGCCGAGGCCGTGTTCGGGCAATGGTGGCCGCAGGACCGGCAATCGGTGCTGGATGGACTGGAACGTGCCGATGTTGAAACTGCGGGCTTTCACGTGCTTGCCAGGGTTGGGGTGGATGATTTGGCCCTGGCCGAGGTGGCGCCGAAACGTTGGCACGAGTTCCAGTGCGAAGCACGGCGCCGCAGCGAGGGCGGCCTGCAATGGCATGGTTACCTTGCCGATGTCACCCAGCGCCAGCGCGACGAAGCGGCATTGCTCGACAGCGAGTTGCGATATCGCGAATTGTTCGACAGCAACCCGCAGCCGATGTGGGTGTTCGATTCACAAACGCTGGCTTTTCTGGAGGTCAACAGCGCAGCGGTGGCGCAATACGGTTACAGCCGCGACGAGTTTCTGTCCATGAACATCCGCGACATCCGCTCGCCCGAAGACGCGCAACGACTGCAACCGCACCTGGCAAGCCTGGGCATCGGCATGGGGGGCCGAAGCCGTTGGGCCCACCAGCGCAAGGACGGCACCGTCATCCAGGTCGATGTGGTTTCACATGGGCTGATGTTTGGCGGTCGTTCGTCCCGGCTTGTGCTGGCCACCGACGTCACCGCGCAGCATGCGGCAGACGCCGAACGGGCACGCCTGAACGCCGAACTCGAACGCCACCAAAATCATCTCGAAGAGCTGGTGGCCAGCCGCACCCTGGAACTGGCCGCCGCGCGCCAGCAGGCCGACCTGGCCAATCGGGCCAAGAGTGCCTTTCTGGCCAACATGAGCCACGAGATCCGCACGCCCCTGAATGCCATTGTCGGCATGAACTACCTCGTGCGGCGTGAACCTGTCACGCCACTGCAGGCGGCCCGCCTGGCCAAGATCGACGAGGCAGGGCAGCACCTGTTGGCCATCATCAACGATGTGCTCGACCTGTCGAAGATCGAAGCGGGGCAGGTGCAGGTCGAAAACATCGACTTTGACCTTTCGGTTGTTTTCGATGCGGTGCAGTCCATCGTTGCCGAGGCCGCTCGTGCCAAAGGGTTGGCGCTGCTGATCGACGCTACTGGTGCGCCACGCTTCTTGCGCGGCGACCCCACCCGCCTGCGGCAAGCCTTGCTGAACTTTGCGGGAAATGCGGTCAAGTTCACCACGCAGGGTTCCATCTGCATGAGCGCGCGGGTACTGCAGCACGATGATGAAGGGCTGACCTTGCGCTTTGCCGTCGAGGACACCGGCATCGGCGTCAGCGACGAAGAACGGCCTCGCCTGTTCCAGGCCTTCGAGCAGGCCGATGCCTCGGTCACGCGCAAGTATGGTGGCACCGGCCTCGGCCTGGCCATCAGTCGGCGGCTGGCTGGGCTGATGGGCGGTGAATGTGGCGTCACCAGCACGCCAGGGGTCGGCAGCACCTTCTGGTTCACGGCACGTTTGCAGCTTGGGCACGACACCCGCCAGGCGTACAAATCACGCGAGCTCGACGACGCCGAAGCCCAGATCGCGCTGCGGCACCGGGGCGCGCGGGTTCTTCTGGTCGAAGACAACCCCGTCAACCTGGAGGTGGCGCTGGCGGTGCTGGAGGGCGTCGGCCTTGAGGTGGTTTCGGCTGTCACTGGGCGTGAGGCGGTGCGCATGGCGGCCGCCGGCACCTACGACCTGGTGCTGATGGACATGCAGATGCCCGACATGGGCGGGCTGGAAGCAACGCGCGCCATGCGCCAGCTTGCGGGCTGGAAATGGCGGCCCATCCTGGCCCTGACGGCAAACGCCTTCGAAGACGACCGTCTGGCCTGCGCAGCGGCCGGGATGAACGACTTCATCGTCAAGCCGCTGCAGGTGGATGTGTTGTTTCCGTTGCTGCTGAAGTGGTTGGATTGGGCGGCTGCGCAAACTGGATCGGCCGATCAGCGCTGAGCATCCCCTTTTCCCGACCCGGTGTCGACTCTGCTGGCAATGGCCAGTGGCTCACGCTTCAATGATGACCTTCAGCGCCTTGGTGCTGGCCGCCTGGGCAAAGGTCTCGTAGGCCTGAAGGATCTGGGCCAGCTTGAAGTGGTGGGTGATCAGCTTGGCAGCGTCGATGCGCTTGGACTGCACGGTCTTGAGCAGCATCGGGATGGTCACGGTGTCGACCAGCCCGGTGGTGATGGACACGTTGTGCGACCAAAGGCGCTCCAGGTGCAGGTCGACCTTGACGCCGTGCACGCCTACATTGGCAATGGTGCCGCCAGCTGCCACGATGTCCTGGCACAACTCGAAGGTGGCGGGTATGCCCACCGCTTCGATGGCCGTGTCCACGCCGCGCCCGTCGGTCAACTTCATCACCTGCTCGGCGGCCCGGCCGTCGCTGCTGTTGATGGTGTGCGTGGCGCCAAAACGTTGGCTCACGGCCAGGCGGTTGTCGTCCAGGTCGATCATGATGATCTGCGCGGGGGCGTAGAACTGCGCCGTCAACAATGCCGCCAAGCCGATGGGCCCCGAGCCGACGATGGCAACGCTGGCGCCAACCTGCACCTTGCCGTTGAGCACGCCGCATTCAAAACCGGTGGGCAGGATGTCGCTGAGCATCACCAGCGCCTCTTCGTCGGCGCCGGCCGGGATCGGGTACAGGCTGGTGTCGGCGTAGGGGATGCGGACAAATTCGGCTTGCGTGCCGTCGATGCGGTTGCCCAGGATCCAGCCGCCGGTGGTGCAGTGGGAGAACATGCCCTTGCGGCAGTAGTGGCAGCGGCCGCAGGCGCTGATGCAGGAGATCAACACCCGATCACCTGGCTTGAAGCTTGTCACGCCCGGGCCCACGGCATCGACGATGCCAACGCCTTCATGGCCAAGCACCGTGCCGGGTGCGCAGGTCGGTACGTCGCCCTTCAGAATGTGCAGGTCGGTGCCGCAGAGGGTGGTCTTGGTGATCCTGACCACCGCATCGGTGGGGATCTGAATCGTCGGCTTGGGCCGATCTTCCAGCGATTTTTTGCCGGGGCCGTTGTAGACGAGTGCTTGCATGGGTTTCATCCTGGTCGAACGGATCGTTCGATGAACGCCCATGTTCTTCGGGGACCACTGGACGGGTCTGTGCGGTGCCAGGCTTTCGCATCGCTGAACGCACCGGTGTTGGAGGCGTATTCCGATGACCTCCGCCACCGATTCCGGTTCAACGGCGCCAGTGTTTCCGATTCAAGCGCGCCTCAGTTTCCGATCCGCTTGCGCAACCTACTTTCCATGCACGTGTCCGCACGCCACCTGCGCAGAGTTGTCCACTGCGGCGGGCGGGCGTGGCTTGCGACGAACGCACGACCGTCGCGGTGGACAACTCGTGTTCAGAGCCCAAGATGCGTGCGCCTCGCCGGCGCTGTC
>JANOAQ010000632.1:0-1647 GCA_031411195.1 Burkholderiaceae bacterium
CTGGGCGTCGAACAGCGCGCAACTGAAGTCGAGCCGCTCCTTGATGTTGACCGAGTGCGCCGTGTTCTGCAGCCGCAGGCCCATCTGCTCGGCGATGTTCATGAACAGGTTGTTGAAGACTTCCAGCATCACCGGGTCGGCTTCAGTGCCCACGGCGTGCGCCACGGGCCGGTCGCGCATTCGGCGCAAGGTCAGCGCGCCATCGGCACCCAACAGCGCCTGCCAGCCGGGCTCCACCACGGTGGTCGCGTTGCGCTCGGCAATCACCGCCGGGCCGTTGATGCGGGCGCCGCAGGGCAAGTCTTCACGCTGGTGCAGCCCGGTGGCGCGCCAGGTGTCTGCGCCGCCCTCGTCCACGGCGCAGTGCATCTGCACCCAAGCCAGCGGCACAGGTTCGGTGCTGTCGGCCATGGCCCCATCCAACAGCAGATCAGGCACCGCCTCGGCCACGCCGACGGCCTCCACCGTGGCCGCCTCGATCACCAGGCCCCGGCCAGGCAGACCGAAGGCAAAGCGCTGGCGGTAGGCCGCCTCGAAAGCCTGTCGCATGGCCGCCGCATCCCCCGGCGCCACGGCCAGTGCGGTGTCGGTGCCCTGGTAGCGCAGCAGCAGGCGCGGCACCAGGCGGATGCGGTCGGCCGGCACACCCTGGCTGGCCACTTCGGCACGCGCGGCCTCGCCCAGCGCTGACAGGCGAAGGTTTGCTGCGGCCAGTCCGGCCTCGTCCAACGGCAGCTCGATCGAGCCTTCTCGCATCGCCGTCTGGTCGGCCAGGCCCATGCCGTAGGCCGACAGCACACCGGCCAGCGGGTGGATGAAGACGGTGCGCATGCCCAGGGCATCGGCCACTGCGCAGGCGTGCTGGCCACCCGCGCCGCCAAAGCACTGCAGGGTATAGGCCGTGACGTCGTAGCCGCGCGCCACCGAGATGCGCTTGATCGCATTGGCCATGCTGGCCACCGCGATCTGCAGCGCGCCGGCGGCCACTGCTTCGGCGGTGGCGGGCCGGCCGGTGGCTTGGGTGATGCGTGCAGCCAGCTCTGCAAACCTGTCGCGCACAACCACCGCGTCCAGCGGCTGGTCAGCACCCGGGCCGAACACCGCCGGAAAGTGCGCCGGCTGGATGCGCCCCAGCATCACATTGGCATCGGTCACCGCCAGCGGGCCACCGCGCCGGTAGGCTGCCGGGCCGGGGTTGGCACCGGCCGATTCGGGCCCCACCCGCAGGCGCGCGCCGTCAAAGCCGATGATCGAGCCGCCACCCGCTGCCACGGTGTGGATGCTCATCATCGGCGCGCGCATGCGTACACCGGCCACCTGGGTGTCGAAGGCCCGCTCGAACTCGCCGGCGTAGTGACTGACGTCGGTGCTGGTGCCGCCCATGTCGAAGCCGATCAGTTTCAGGCCCTCGGGCGCGCCCGCGGGCCGAGCGCCGGGCCGCCCCGAACCGGCCGACCGCTGCGCTGTGCGCACCATGCCCACGATGCCACCGGCCGGGCCGCTCAGGATGGCGTCCTTGCCCTGGAATCGCCCGGCTTCGGTCAGCCCGCCCGAGCTTTGCATGAAGTACAGCGGCACGCCCGGCATCTGCGCGGCCACCTGGGCCACGTAGCGGCGCAGGATGGGCGACAGGTAGGCATCGACCAC
>JANOAQ010000633.1:0-1862 GCA_031411195.1 Burkholderiaceae bacterium
CTGAAGGACGTCCCCAAAGCAATGGAGCCGGCCGGTACGGTGTTGATGCCAACCACGGCCACCGAACCCGTGGCGTTGATCGGGCCGGCAACCGCGGCGCCGATAGAGGCACCCGCGATGGCGGCGGCCAGAGCGATTTTCTTGAGAAGCATAGTGAACCCCTAGTAGGAAATGATTACCGCAACTTGCCCCAGGAGTCTGTGTTGAGACAGTGCCCCGGGTTGCATGAGGTAAAGCACGCTTTGTGCCAACTTGCGATCTACCTATGAGCAGCGCCTGTTTGTAGCAAATTGCAACCGCCAGCTGTAAAGCGGATCGACAGTCAGGTCGGCGGCATCGCGGCAATTTCAGGGTGGCGTGCCTAGGCCGTCACGCCCTTGGCCACGTCTGCGTAGTCGGCGATCTGGTCGAAGTTCAGGTACTTGTAGACCTGGCTGCTGTCCTTGTTCAGGCCCGTCATGTCGGCCTGGTACTCGGCCACCGTGGGGATGCGCCCGATCTTGCTGGCAATGGCGGCCAGCTCGGCCGAGGCCAGGTAGACATTGGTGTTCTTGCCCAGCCGGTTGGGGAAGTTGCGGGTGCTGGTGGACACCACCGTGGCGCCTTCCTTGACCTGCGCCTGGTTGCCCATGCACAGGCTGCAGCCCGGCATTTCGGTGCGGGCACCGGCAGCGCCAAACACGCCGTAGTGGCCTTCCTGCGTCAGTTGCTGGGCGTCCATCTTGGTGGGCGGGGCCAGCCACAGCTTGACAGGGATGTCGCGCTTGCCGTCGAGCAGCTTGCTGGCGGCACGGAAGTGGCCGATGTTGGTCATGCACGAGCCGATGAAGACTTCATCGATCTTGGTGCCGGCCACTTCGGACAGCAGCCTGGCGTCGTCGGGGTCGTTCGGGCAGCACAGCACCGGCTCGGTCAGTTCGTCGAGGTTGATCTCGATGAGGTGGGCGTACTCGGCGTTCTGGTCGGCTTCGAGCAGATCGGGCTTGGCCAGCCAGGCTTCGACGGCGCGGATTCGGCGTTCGAGCGTGCGCTTGTCGAGGTAGCCGTCGGCGATCATGTTCTTCATCAGCACGATGTTGCTGGTGAGGTACTCCTTGATCGGCGCGGGGTTGAGCTTGACGGTGCAGCCGGCGGCCGAGCGCTCGGCGCTGGCGTCGCTCAGTTCGAAGGCCTGTTCCACCTTCAGGTCGGGCAGGCCTTCGATCTCGAGGATGCGGCCCGAGAAGGCGTTGACCTTGCCCGACTTGGCCACCGTGAGCAGGCCCTGCTTGATGGCGTAATAGGGGATGGCGTGCACGAGATCGCGCAGGGTGATGCCCGGCTGCATCGTGCCCTTGAAGCGCACCAGCACCGATTCAGGCATGTCCAGCGGCATCACGCCGGTGGCCGCGCCAAAGGCGACCAGGCCCGAGCCGGCCGGGAAGCTGATGCCGATCGGAAAGCGTGTGTGGCTGTCGCCGCCGGTGCCCACGGTGTCGGGCAGCAGCAGGCGGTTGAGCCAGCTGTGGATCACGCCGTCGCCCGGGCGCAGGCTGACGCCGCCGCGGTTGCTGATGAAGGCGGGCAGCTCGCGGTGGGTCTTCACGTCCACCGGCTTGGGGTAGGCGGCGGTGTGACAGAAGCTCTGCATCACCAGGTCGGCGCTGAAGCCCAGGCAGGCCAGGTCCTTCAACTCGTCGCGCGTCATCGGGCCGGTGGTGTCCTGGCTGCCGACGGTGGTCATGCGCGGCTCGCAGTAGGTGCCGGGGCGCACGCCGATCTGCTGGCCGTTGACGATGGGCAGGCCGCAGGCCTTGCCGACCATTTTCTGGCCCAGGCTGTAGCCCTTCTTGGTGTCGGCCGGGTTCTGCGGCAGACGGAAC
>JANOAQ010000634.1:0-9584 GCA_031411195.1 Burkholderiaceae bacterium
GGCCAGACGCGCCCGAAGCGCTGTACCGATCCTCAGCCCGCCCGGACATCCCGGGCACTTTACGAGCCGTCCGCTGTGCCGGCTCTTTTTTTGCCGGCTCGGCCAACGGCCTGCGGCGTACGATGCAAGGCCCATCTCAGCAAGGAAGCCCGTCATGAAAGCGATCTGGAACGGCGTGGTCATCGCCGAGAGTGACGACACCGTGGTGGTGGAAGGCAACCACTACTTCCCCGAGGCGGCGGTCAAGCGCGAGTACCTGGCCTTCAGCAACCACCGCACGGCATGCCAGTGGAAGGGCCAGGCCCGTTACCACAGCCTGCTGGTCAATGGCGAGATGAACCCCGACGCGGTGTGGTACTACCCCGAGCCCAGCGAGGCGGCGGCCGAGATCAAGGACCGACTGGCGTTCTGGAAGGGCGTGCAGGTGGTTTGATGGTTGGCCGTCAAGCCTGGGGCAAGCTCGATCGGCAGGCGGCCGATGTGGCCAGTGCCGCCCGGCTCAGTTTGGTGGCCCACTGCATCGATGTGGCTGCCGTGACACGCGCGCTGTTGGAATTACCCACTTGGCTAGTTCGATTGGAACGCTTGGCCGGCTGGAACCGTCCATTCACCCACACGGATCTTGACAGGCTCACCACGCTGGCCTTTCTGCATGACACCGGCAAGGCCGGTGCCGGTTTTTTTGCCAAAGGTGAACCCGAATCCGTGCGCCGGGCTTGGCAACAGCGCACGGGCGCGGGCCTGCCGCAGTGTGGCCATACCCGCGTAGTGGCACCCCTGCTGGGCTTTGCCGCCGAGTTTGAACCCCATAGACAAGCGTTGGATGTGCCGGCCTTGCGGGCTTGGTCAGGTGCTGATGACGAGGGCGGCCAGGAGCCGCTTCTTGACCTGTGGCTGGCCGCCGTCTCGCACCACGGCGAACCGATATCGGCCGAATCCCTGGGCCAGGCCGACATGCCATCGGTCTGGCCAACCTGGACTGTGCCCATCGCCGGCTATCAGCCACTGGGCGGCCTGCAGCAGCTGGGCGACACCGCACACAGGTTGTGGCCCCGCGCGTATGACGACCCCACGCCGTTTGGTGTGCCATCGCAGCCCTTGATCCATGCGTTCGCTGGTCTGGTGTCGCTGGCCGACTGGATAGGCTCCAATGCTGATCGGGCGTTTTTCCCCTACGACCTGGGTTCGCAGGATGCCCATCGCTGGCGCGAGGCTTTGCCCAGGGCCCGCGAAGTGTTGCGCCACTTGCGCATCGACCTGGAGGATGCACGCCAGGACCTGCAGCGTCGCCAGCCCGGCTTTGAAGCCGTTTTCGGCTTTGCACCCAAAGCCATGCAATTGGCTGCTGCCGACGCGCCGCCAGTCAGCCCCGTGGTGCTTGAGGCCGAAACCGGCAGCGGCAAGACCGAGGCAGCGCTGTGGCGGTTCAAGGCACTTTTTGAAGCCGGGCAGGTGGATAGCCTGTGCTTCTTGCTGCCCACTCGAGTGGCGGCGACCGGCATCAATGCGAGGCTGGAAGACTTCATGCAGCGGCTGTTTCCCGACCCCACGCTGCGCCCCAATACCGTGTTGGCGGTGCCTGGCTACCTGCATGCCAACGGCCACGATGGCCGAGCGTTGGCCAAGTTTGAGGTGCTGTGGCCCGACGATGGTGACAACGCCACCGCCAAGCCAATGTTTTGGGCCGCCGAGCACAGCAAGCGCTACTTTGCTGCCGCAGCGGCATCGGCCACCGTAGACCAGTTTTTGTTGTCGACACTGCAGACCAAGCATGCGCATCTGCGTGGCACGGTGTTGCTGCGCGCGTTGGTGGTGGTGGACGAAGTGCATGCATCCGATACCTACATGCGCACCCTGCTCGTCAGGGCATTGCAGCGCCACCAGGCTGCCGGCGGCCATGCGCTGTTGTTGTCGGCCACTTTGCCCCAGGATTTGCGCGACGAGTTGCTGCGCACCGCACCCCGTCAGCAGCTACGGGGGCCACGCTTCGGGGCTGCAGCGCCCACCCCACCAAACCCAGCCAGCGCCGCCTACCCGCTAGTCAGTGCGCCGGGCCATGTCTGCCCCTGCCCGGCCGAGGCGCTGGGCAAACGTATCCACCCCAGCCTGCGCCCCTGGATGCGCGACGCGCAGGCCGTCGCTCACCAGGCCGCTCAGGCCTTGGCGCAAGGCGCTCGGGTGCTCATCCTGCGCAACACCGTCAAGCAGGCCGTCGCCACACAGCAGGCGCTTGAGGCCCTGCTGGGCGCCACGCACCCGGCCTTGTTTCGCTGCGGGCGCGTGGTGGCGCTGCACCACGGGCGCTATGCCTTTCCTGATCGGCAAGCCTTGGACGCCGCAGTTGGCGCGCAGTTTGGCAAGGGCGCCGCAGCCCAGCGCCAGCCGCTGGTTCTGTGCGCCACGCAGACCGTTGAAATTTCGGTGGACTGCGATGCCGACTACCTGATCACCGACCTGGCGCCGATGGACGTGCTGCTGCAGCGCCTGGGCCGCCTGCACCGGCACAGCCTGCGCCACGAGCACCGTCCAGCCGCCTACCGAACCACGCAATGCCTGGTGTTGACGCCGCATGAGCGAGATCTGTCCATGCTGATGCCGCGTGGCGCAGCGCGCGGCCTGGGGTTGGGCGCGATGTCAGCCTATCCCGACCTGCTGGGCCTGGAAGCCACCTTGCGCTTGCTGGAATCATTTCCTGTGCTGGACATCCCATTGCACAACCGTGAATTGGTGGAAGCAGCCTGCGGTTCACCGGCTCTGCTTGGACTGGCGCAGCAGTTGGGCCGGCCCTGGCAGCAACATCACCACGATCTGCTGGCCAAGGCCGGTGCGCAGCGCGGTGTGGCCGAGTTTCAAACCATCGATTGGGCGCGCCCCTGGCGCGAAGCGGTGCCCGGTGAGCTGTCTACCCCGGCCAAGACCCGACTTGGCCTGGATGGCATCGAGCTTGATCTGGGCGTGCCACAAACCACGGCCCTGGGCCACACCATCACGCAACTGACGGTGCCGGCCTGGATGTTGCCTGCCCGAGCCGATGGTGATTCGAGCTTGCCGCAGGTCAGTGGGCTGCAAGCCAATGCCCAGGCCTTGCACTTCGAGGTGGCCGGCCGCGCCTTTGTCTACGACCGCTTTGGCCTGGCGTTGCAAACAGCGCAGCAGCTTCAGTAGTGGTACCGCAACTGTGCAATCCACAGCACGTCGTCTTGCACCCGATACACCAACCGGTGCTCGTCGGTGATGCGGCGCGACCAATAGCCTGCCAGCGCGTGCTTCAGCGGTTCGGGTTTGCCAATCCCGGCAAACGGCTCGCGCTGCACTTCGCGGATCAACTTGTTGATGCGCTCCAGCATGCGCCGGTCGTTTTGCAGCCAGTGCTGGTAGTCCTCCCAGGCGCCTTCCGCAAACAACAGCTTCATGGCGCCGGGGTGTCGACAAGGGCGCGACTTTGGCCACCCCCTGCGGCCAGCTGCTCTACCGCATTGAGCAGACGACGGGCGTTGTTGGGGTTGCGCAGCAGGTAGGCTGTTTCTGCCAGAGCTTGGTAGTCGGCCAATGACAGCATCACCACCGACGCTTCCTTCTGGCGGGTGATGATGAGTGGTGAGTGGTCTTCACACACCCGGTCCATGGTTTTGGCAAGGTTGGCGCGGGCGGCGCTGTAGCTGATGGCGTCCATGGCTGAATGGTACGCAAGTTTGTACAACTTAGGGGTGGCGCTGATGGGTGTACGGCGCCTAGCATCGCGGCAGCGTGCACAACTAATACAAAAGAGTTGCGCGCTCTCCGCTTGGCGGAGATAGGCCGTCTTTGGTGTTGGTCGGCAGATGCCCCGCTGGCGCGGGGGCAGGGAGGACAAAACAATGATCCAGCATTCGCTTCTCAGCGAAGGTGTGTTTCACGTCACCGGTGCCGATGGCGCGGTGGCGTGCCTTTCTTTGCCCCAGGTGCTGGCGCGCCTGTCTGAGGGTGAAGACCTGGGCTTTGACGCCCTGCGCCCGCACCAAGGGCCGGCCTGGCATGCGTTTCTGGTGCAACTGGCGTTCTTGGCCCTGGAGGCCCAGGAAGAGGCCATCGTACCCACCACCGCACCAGCCTGGGCGCAGGCGCTGCGCAGTCTCACCCCGGACCATGCCGACGACGCACCCTGGTGCCTGGTCAACACCGACTGGCAGCGCCCAGCCTTTCTGCAGGCGCCATGCAGCGCTGCGCACGAGGCCGATTTCAAGCTGTCGGCCGACTCGGCGCAGGATATCGATGTGCTGGTCACCGCCCGCCACCACGATGAAAAAACCGGCAAGTTGCCTTTGCACGAAGGTGTGCTGGACAGTCTGGTTTTTGCGCTGGTCACGCTGCAGGGTTGGTCGTCATTCATGGGCAAAGGCAACTACAACACCATGCGCATGAATGGTGGTTTCAGTTCGCGGCCGCAGTTCAGGCTGGTGTTCGGGCCACGCAATGCCGGGGCCGAGTTCCTGCGTGATCTGGCAGCCTTGCAGGCGGCGCAGGGGTGGCTGGTTGAGCAAGCCCAGGCGCTGGGCATGGGCACGGGCAATGACGCCCCCCATTCGTTGCTTTGGCTGCTGCCGTGGGACACGGGCTCTTTGTCGCTCGATCAGGTGCATCCCCTTTGCCTTGAAGTGTGCCGCCGTGTGCGCCTGGTGCAAGCCCAGGGCCGGCTGTTGCTTCGCCGCGCCAGCAGCGATGCCATGCGCGTGGCCGCCAAAGACCGGCAAGGCCACGTGCTGGACCCGTGGGTGCCGCTGATTGCCGATGGCGCTGACGGCGTGCCCAAGGCTCTCACGGCGCAGGCCCACACCTTGGGCTACCGCACGCTACAAGGCTTGTTGTTTGACCGTAGCAAAGCGCGCCTGCCGCTTTTGGCCGCGCCCAGCGAGGCCGAACGCTTGACCAATCGCCCAGGCACTTTGCTCGCGCAAGTGCTGGTCAGTGGTGATGGCCGTACCGACGGCCTGTTGGTGCGTGAGGTGCCCATGCCCGCCCCCGTGCTGGCACGCCTAGTCACCGAGCAGGCCGCGCTGGCTCAGCGCTCACAAGCCTTTGTCGCGCTGGCCGGCCAGGCCGCTGGCAAGGCCTACCGGAGTGCACTGCTGCAGTTTGTCGATGGCCGCGACGCGGTGGACTGGAAGAACCGCGACTTCACCCGCGCCGTCGAGCCTTGGGCTGATCGCTTTGAGCAGGCGGTGGACGAGGTCTTTTTCAGCACCCTGTTCCACACCTTTGAAACCGCGCTGGACGACGCCGCTGCACAACGGCTGTGGGTTCTGGCCCTGCGGCAAATCGCGCAGCGGCTGCTGCAGGAAGCTATCGAATCCCTGCCCACGCGCGACAAATCGCGCTGGTTTGCCCGTGCCCGGGCTGAACGCTTCTTGCGCCTGGCCTGGCACAAGCAATTTGCCAGCTTGCTGGCGGCACCCGAACAAGCCCCATCCGACCTTGACCAGGAGCCCGCACATGGTTGAACCCGACACCACCAGCCCACCAGTCCCCAAGGATGCGGTGGGATCGCTGGCCGGGCAGTTGCGCCATGCCGACACCGGCACCGCCGCCCGGCTGCGCCGTTTTCACCCCTCGCACGATGGCCGCGCCGCCTTGTTTGAAACCGAACTACTGTTGCACGCCGCCCAGGTGCATCCGCACGACGAGGCGCAGCGTCAGCGCTGGGCGCTGGTGCTGCATTGCCTGGCCATTGCCCAGGGAGCACACGACCCCCGCGCTGAACCTGGCGCTGCACTGGCCCGGCTGCATTTCAGCGAAGCGCGCCTGCGCCAGTTGGTTGAGGCCGACGAAGCGGTTCTGGCCGATCTGGTGCCACGAATCGCACGCCGGCTGGCCGCCGCCGGGGCGGTCGTCAATTGGCGGCCATTGGCAGATTTGCTGTTGTACGCCGGTGTTGACGAGATGCGGGCCGACCAGGCTCGCCGCCGTCTGGTAGACCACTACTTGCGGGCCCAGCAGCCAGCAGCCACGGCCCTGGCCGCTGATTGAGCCCCGGCCCCGAGCACCCGAACACTGCTTCACACCACCACAGGGAGACAACCACATGACCCAGCCCCGCTTTGTGCAAATCCACAGCCTGGCCAGTTACCCCGGCACCTTGCTCAACCGCGACGACGCCGGCCTGGCCAAGCGTCTGCCCTTTGGCGGCAGTACGCGGGCCCGGGTGTCGTCGCAGGCGCTCAAGCGCAAATGGCGCTTTGCCGGCGAAGCCGACCACGACGCCGCGCGGCGGGTGCCGCATTCGCTGCAGGGCCTGAACGTACCGATGGGCGACCGCAGCAAGGATGTTGTCAAGCACTCGGTATTGCCGCAGGCCCTGCAAGGCCTTCCGGCACTGAACGAGGCAGCCCAGGCCAAGCTGGCTGAGCTGTTGAACGTGGCGCTCTATGGCAAGAACGGGGCCGATTCCAAATCGCGGCAGGCGCTGTTTTTCGGCCACCCTGAAATTGCCTATGTGCAAGGTGTGGCGCGCGGCCTGGTTGAGGCTGCCGTTCAAGTGCCTGCCTTGCTGGCCAGCACGGGCACCGACCCCGACAAGAAGGCGCTCAAGGCACTGGAGGACTTGGCCAAGGCCCAGCTTGTTCCGCTGCAAAAGAATCTGCGCGCGCTGGCCGAAGGCACCGCTGGTTCCGCAGGGCTCGAATCGGCTCTGTTCGGCCGCATGGTCACGTCCGACACGTCGGCCAATGTCAATGCACCGGTTCACGTGGCGCATGCCTTCACGGTGCACAGCATCGAGCGCGAACTTGATTTCGTCACTGCCGTGGACGACCTGCGCCAGCGCAGCGAAGAGGCCGAGGCCGGCTCGGCCGGCATGTTCGACATCGAGCTCACCAGCGGCCTGTTCTACAGCTATGTCACCGTGGATGTGGCCCTGCTGGTGGCCAACCTCAATGGTGACGCGGCGCTGGCTGCGGCTGTGGTCGAGCGCTTGGTCAAGCTGATCGCCCGCACGTCGCCTGGTGCCAAGAAGGGCAGCACTGCGCCTTATGCCCACGCCGAGTTCATGCTGGTGGAAACCGGCGATGACCAGCCCCGCACGTTGGCCAATGCATTTCGCAACGCCGTGCCCCTGCGCGGTGATGTCTTCAACAGCGCGATGGGTGCATTGCAGGCGCATTTGGCCAATCTGGACCGGGCTTACGGCGTACACACCCAGCGACAGCAACTCAGCGTCACGCCGCCCGCACTGCTTGACGCACCGGTGGTCGGTCTGGACGCCCTGTGCGCGGCACTGCGCCAGCAGATCGAGGCCGCCTGAACATGGCCACGCATCTGTTGATGCGGCTAGAGGCGCCATTGATGTCATTTGGCGCCACTGCTGTGGACTACCGGCGCCCGGTGCAGCCCTGGCCTGCGGTGTCGATGCTGACCGGTCTTCTGGCCAATGCCCTGGGCTGGCAGCGCGCCGATACCACCGCGCTGGATCGGCTGCAGGCCCGGCTGTTGTGGGCCGCGCGTATTGACCGGCCAGGCCTGCCCTTGAACGACTTTCAGACGGCCCAACTGGCCAAAGACGACAAGGGCTGGACTACCCGGGGTACCGTTGAAGAGCGTGGTGGTGGCCCCGATGCGTACAAGAGCCCGCATCTGCGCAGCCGCGATTACCGTGCCGATGCTTCGGTGCTGGTGGCCGTGTGCCTGGCGCCCGCCGATGAATATCCCACCCTGCAACACCTGGCTGATGCACTTGATCGGCCCGCGCGGCCCTTGTTCATCGGCCGCAAGGGCTGCTTGCCCGCCACGCGCGTCGGCCTGGGCCTGGTGCCGGCCGAGCATGCCGTGGCGGCGTTGTCTGAGGCGGACCCCCTGCTTGCAGCGGTGGCTGATGCCAGCCCCAGCGCAGACGCGGCCATCTACTTCAGCGAGGGTGCCGCGCCGCTGACCCCGGGCTTGTTTGTGCACCACACCAGCGATCAACGCCGCTTTGCCCTGGATGTGCACGCAGGCCGCCAGCAGGTGTACGAGCGACCGGCCAGGGGATTGACATGACTGCGCCGAAGCAACTGGCCACGCCGCCGCTGCTACTGCTGCGTCTGCTGCCTGATCTGGCCGCACTGGGCCGTTGGGCGGCGGCCAGTGGGCAACGCGCCTTGCGCGACGACACGGGCTACGCCCTGCACGCCGCGATGAACGCCATTTTGGGCAGCAGTGCTCCAAAGCCCTTTGCGCTGCTGCAGCGGCCAGGCAGCGTGCAACTCATTGGCTATACCGCTCAGTCTGAAGGTGCCGTGCAAGCGGCGCTGGACATGGCCGCTACAACCGACCCAGGCGCTGCCGCAGCGTTGGGGCTGCACGAGGCCGCCGGGGCCGTGCTCAAGCCCATGCCCGTGCATTGGCAGCCCGGCCAGACTTTGAGCTTTGAGGTGCGCGTGGCGCCAGTGGTGCGCAGCCGAGCCGCAGCAGCGGCATCGGGCGGCCGCTACCCTGAAATCGACGCGGCCTGGCACCCTGACTTTGCAGGCGACTTCCCCGGCGACCGCGAGTCAGCCCACACCAAGTGGTTGGCGCAAGAGCTGGCCCGGGGCGGTGCAGCCACCATGTTGACGCATCGAGCTGTGGCTTTTGCACTGACGCCCATGGCCCGGCGTAGCCAGCACAGCGCTGAAGGCCGTGGCCAGCGCAACAACCACCAGGGCCTGCTGCCTGACTTGACCGTGCGAGGGCAACTGCGCGTGGACGACGACTTGGCCTTCCAGGCCTTGCTGGCGCGTGGGCTTGGCCGTCACCGCAGCTTTGGGTTTGGGTGTTTGCTGCTGGCTCCACCAGGCGCCTGGGTCTGACGCAACCCAGGCGCCTTCACCATGCTGAAAGGTCGATTGGGTCTGGAGCGTGTGCAGATTGCGCATGCGGATCGGCACGGCCTGCTCTACCTCGACCGGGGCGCACTGTCCGTGGTGGATGGTTGCCTGCACTTTGCCAGCGGGGGCGGCAACCTGCCGGTGGGCGACTACCAGCTGCCACACCAAACCTTGTCGGCCCTGCTCATCGGCCCGGGCACCAGTCTGACCCATGATGTTTTGCGCATACTGGCCCGCCACGGCACAACCTTGGTGGCCGTGGGTACAGACGCCACCCGCCTGTACACCGCGCCGGCACTGGGCCCCGATCGGTCTGATCTGGCGCGTGCCCAGGCACGCGAATGGGCAGACGACAAACGGCGCCTGGCCATCGCACGCAAGATGTACGCACGGCGGCTGGGTGAAATCCTGCCGCACACCGACATCGACGTGTTGCGCGGCATCGAAGGTGCGCGGGTCAAGGAAAGCTACAAGCTGTTGTCCCAAACCTTCGGCTTGGCCTGGAAAAGGCGTGACTACAACCGCGCCAATCCAGACGCTGCCGATCTGGCCAACCAGGCCATCAACCATGCATCGACGGCGGTGCGCGCAGCCGCAGGCGTGGCCGTGGCGGCGGTATCGGCCCTGCCCCAGCTGGGCTTCATTCATGAAGACTCGGACCAATCATTCGTACTGGACATCGCCGACCTGTACCGTGAAAGCGTGACGCTGCGCCTGGCCTTCAGCGCGGCCAAGCGTCTTGAGCAAGGCGAAGACCAACCCGTAGAC
>JANOAQ010000635.1:0-3604 GCA_031411195.1 Burkholderiaceae bacterium
CATCGGCAAGGTGACCAGCGTGAACACCTGCCAGGGTTTGGCACCCAGGTCCATCGCGGCTTCTTCGAGCTGCGGGTTCAGGTCTTGCAGCCGGGCCTGCACGACCACCGTGGCGTAGGCCATGCCCAGCAGCAGGTGGCCCAGCCAGATGGTGAGCAAACCTCGCTCGGGAAAGCCGATGGCGCGCTGGATGGACACCAGCATCAGCAACAGCGACAGGCCCACCACCACCTCGGGCATCACCAGCGGCGCGTTGACCATGCCCGAAAACAACGTACGCCCAGTGAAGCGCCGGTACTTGACGAGTGCCAACGCCGCCAGCGTGCCCATCACCACCGAACCACAGGCGGTGAAAAAGGCGATGCGCAGGCTCAGCCACAGGCCCTGCAGCATCTCTCGGTCGTCGGGCAGGGCTGCATACCACCTGAGGGTGAAGCCGCGCCACACATTGGGCAATGGTGAATCGTTGAACGAGAAGACCACCAGCGCCAGGATGGGCAGGTAGAGAAAGGCATAGCCCAGGCTGAGCCATCCGCGTGCAAACAGCCGGTTGAAGGCGGCGGTGTTCATCGAGCCGCCTCCTGGGCTTCGGCCTGGTATTTATTGAACAGCGCCAGCGGCACGATGATCAGCAGGATCATCACCACCGCCACCGCACTGGCCATGGGCCAGTCGTTGTTGCTGAAAAATTCATCCCAGACCACGCGACCGATCATCAGCGTCTCTGGGCCACCCAGCAACTCGGGGATCACGAATTCACCGACGCAGGGAATGAACACCAGCATGCTGCCGGCAATGATGCCGGCCTTGCTCAGCGGCACGGTGATCTTCCAGAAGGCGATCCATGGCGTGGCGCCCAGGTCGGCGGCGGCTTCGAGCAGTCGCAGGTCGAGCTTGGCCAGGTTGCCGTACAGCGGCAGGATCATGAAGGGCAGGTAGGTATAGGTCATGCCCAGCACCAGCGAGAACGGCGTGTTCATCAATTTGCCGGGCGTCGAGATGGCGCCCAAGGCCAGTAGCACCTGATCCAGGCCCAGGCCGATGAGGGCGTCGGCCACCCAGCCGTTTTCACTGAGCAAGCCCATCCATGCGTACACGCGCAGCAGGAAGCTGGTCCAGAAGGGCAACATCACCAGCAGCAGCAGCAGGGGCTGCACGGTGGCCTTGGCCCGCGCCATGAAATATGCAAACGGGTAGCCGATGGCCAGGCACAGCACCGTGGTGGCGGCGGCGTACTGCAGGCTGGCCAGATACGTCTTGTAGTACAGCGCGTCCTGGGTGATGAAGACGTAGTTGCCGAGCTTGAGTTGCAGTTGCAGCAGCCCGTCCTTGAAGGTGATCAGGTCCTTGAAGGTGACGTTCTCCATCTCGGAGACGCTGATCTTCACCAGGATCAGGAAGGGCAGCAGAAAGAACAGCAGCAACCAGCCATAAGGCAGGCCGATGACGGCGCCACGGCCGCTGAACAAGCGCTTGGCCAAAGGCAGGGGGGAAGCAGCCATGCGGGCCCTATCGCGTCAGCACCACATGGGCCGTGCGCGACCAGTGCGCCCACACCGAATCGCCCCAGGTCAGCTCATCGTCCTTATGGCGTGCGGTGTTGGCCTGGCTGACTTTCAGGCGCAGGCCGCTGGCCAGTTCAACGTGGTAGACGGTGAATGCGCCAAAGTACGAAAGCTCCTTGATGGTGCCGTGAGCCGTGTTGAAGTCATCGGCCGGCTTTTGGCGCGAGACATGGATCTTCTCGGGCCGCAAGGCCACCGTGACAGCCATGCCGTGCGTGCCGGTGATGCCATGGCCGACATAGTGCTTGCAGTCGGCGCAATCGATCACCACATGGTCGACTTCGTCGACCGACACGGTACCGGGCAACAGGTTCACGTTGCCGATGAAGTCGGCCACGAACCTGGTCGCCGGTGTCTCGTAGATGTCGGCCGGCGGGCCCACCTGCAGAAAGCTGCCCTCGCTCATGATGGCGATGCGGCTGGCCATGGTCATGGCCTCTTCCTGGTCGTGCGTCACCATCACGCAGGTCACGCCCACCTGCTCGATGATGTTGACCAGTTCGATCTGGGTTTCTTCACGCAGTTTTTTGTCCAGGGCGCCCAGCGGCTCGTCGAGCAGCAGCATTTGCGGCTGCTTGGCCAGGCTGCGCGCCAGCGCCACCCGCTGCTGCTGGCCACCGGACAACTGGTGCGGCTTGCGCTGGGCAAACTTGCCCAGTTGAACCAGCTTGAGCATGGCATCGACGCGGCTGGCCACTGCGTCCTTGGCCAGCCCCTCACGCTGCAGGCCGAAGGCGATGTTCTGCCACACCGTGAGGTGCGGAAACAGCGCATAGCTCTGGAACATCATGTTGATCGGCCGCTCGTAGGGCGGCAGGCCGGCCATGTCCTGCCCGTTGAGCACGATGCGGCCCGAGGTCGGCGTGTCGAAACCGGCCAGCAAACGCAGCAGCGTCGTCTTGCCACAGCCCGACGAGCCCAGCAGCGCGAAGATCTCGCCCTTGGCGATGTCCAGACTGACATGGTTGACGGCCTTGTAGCCGCTGAAGTCCTTCACCACGTCCTGGATGCTCAGGTACGCGGCATCCCTGGCGCCGGGCTCAACCATGGCTCAAAGGCCCGTCTTGAAGGCGGTGTAGGTGCGCGTCATCAAGCGTCGCAGGTCGTTGTTCAGCGCGTCGGGCGCCTTCATCTTGTCGAGGTTTTCCTTGGACAGGAAGACCGACGGGTTGTTGGCCACCTCAGGCTTGATGAACTTCTTGGACTCCAGGTTGGGGTTGGCGTAGAACACCTTGTTGGTCAGGCCGGCATGCACCTCGGGCTTGAGCAGGTAATTGATGAACTTGTGGGCATTGCCCGGGTGGGTGGCATCGTTGGGAATCACCATCACGTCGAAGAACAACAGGCCGCCGGTAGACGGCAGCAAGGCCTCGATCTTGTGGCCGGTCTTGCCGTCGATGGCGCGTTGCCTGGCGATGTTGATGTCACCCGACCAGCCCAGGGCCACGCAGATGGTGCCGTTGGCCATGTCATTGATGTAGCCCGACGAACTGAACAGCGTGACATAGGGCCGCACCGACTTGAGCAACTGAGCGGCGGCGGTGTAGTCGGTGGTCACCTTGCTGAAGCTGGGCTTGCCAAGGTAGTGCAGGGCGGCGGGCACCACTTCAGAGGCCGAATCCAGAAAAGACACGCCGCAGCCCTTGAGCTTGGCCGCGTATTCAGGCTTGAAGACCAGATCCCACACATTGGCCGGCATCGGCGTGCTGCCCAGGGCGGCCTTCACCTTGTCGACATTGATGCCCACGGTGGTGTAGCCCCACAGCCAATTGACCATGAACTCGTTGCCGGGGTCCATTCGTGCCAGCTGGGCCTGCACCGCCGGGTCGAGGTACCGGTAGTTGGGGATCTTGCTTTTGTCGATCTTGGCCAGCAGGCCGCCGTCGATCTGAAGCTTGGCCCAGTTGGACGATGGCACCACGAGGTCGTAGCCACTCTTGCCGGCCACCAGCTTGGCATGCACGATTTCGTTGTTGTCGAAGTTGTCGTACCGGACCTTGATGCCGGTTTCCTTCTCGAAGTTCTTGATGGTGTCTTCG
>JANOAQ010000636.1:0-1517 GCA_031411195.1 Burkholderiaceae bacterium
GCTGGCGATCAACCCGGCGCCGGCGCTGTTGAAAATCAATCCCAAAGTGCTGACCGGCGTGTTTACCCAGATGCCGCCGATCGTGGTGAATCCGGCCCCCGCGCCCACCACCGCGCCGCCCGCAACGCCGCCGGCCACCGCCACCGTATTGGGCAAGGTGTTTTCCAATACCAATCAGCCCCTGCCGGTGGTTGAAATCCAGGTCATGAACATGGCCACGGCCGCCACCCAGTCGGTGCTGTCCGGCGACGACGGCAACTACGCCTTGCGTGACCTCGACGCCGCGCGCTACCAGTTCAAGGTACGCAAGACGGGCTATATCGCCCAGGACAAAGTGATCGACTTGCGCGGCAACTCAACCCAGGACTTTCTGCTGGAACTGCAGCCGGTGCCGACCGAGAGCTTCCAGGTCATCGGCGTGATCTGCAAGCGCCTGCCCAAGCTGCCCAACCCGCTGCCCGACGCCAGCTACATCTGATCATTTGCGGCCTGCCCAGCGGCGGTGGTTCGGTAAACTGAAGGCCATTCCTGTTGCCGCCCCGGCCCCGGGGCGCAGCGGGCTCGATGACCCACCACCGCGAGCCGTGCCATGACCACCACCATCCGCCAGGCCGACCTGATCGACAGCGTTGCCGCCGCGCTGCAATACATCAGCTACTACCACCCGGCTGATTTCATCAGCCACCTGGCGCGGGCCTATGCGCATGAGCAAAGCCCCGCTGCCAAGGACGCCATTGCGCAAATCCTGACCAACTCGAAGATGTGCGCCGAGGGCCACCGCCCGATCTGTCAGGACACCGGCATCATCAATGTGTTCCTGAAGGTGGGCATGGATGTGCGCTGGGACGGCTTTACCGGCTCGATCGACGACGCCATCAACGCCGGGGTGCGCAAGGCCTATCTCGACCCCGACAACCTGCTGCGCGGCAGCCTGCTGGCCGACCCGATCTTCGAGCGCAAGAACACCAAAGACAACACGCCGGCGGTGATCCACATGGAATTGGTGCCCGGCAACCGGGTCGACGTGACGGTGGCGGCCAAGGGCGGCGGCAGCGAGAACAAGAGCAAGCTGCAGATGCTGAACCCCAGCGACAGCATCGTCGACTGGGTGCTCAAGACCGTGCCGACGATGGGTGCCGGCTGGTGCCCGCCCGGCATGCTGGGCATCGGTGTGGGTGGCACGGCTGAAAAAGCGGTGTTGATGGCCAAAGAGGCCTTGATGGACGACATCGACATGTACGAGTTGCTGGCGCGCGGCCCGGCCAGCAAGCTGGAAGAAATGCGCATCGAGCTGTACAACAAGGTCAACGCGCTGGGCATTGGCGCGCAAGGCCTGGGTGGGCTGACCACGGTGCTGGACGTCAAGATCAAGACCTACCCCACCCACGCGGCCAGCCTGCCGGTGGCGATGATTCCCAACTGCGCGGCAACACGGCATGCGCATCTGGTGCTCGACGGTTCGGGGCCGGTCTACCTCGACCCACCCAGCCTGGACCTGTGGCCCGACGTCACCTGGG
>JANOAQ010000637.1:0-7906 GCA_031411195.1 Burkholderiaceae bacterium
TGATCGAGACCGGCACCCACCCCTTCCGCCGGCACTTCGAAGAACTGCAGATTGGCGAGAGCCTGCTGACCCACCGCCGCACGGTGGGCGAGGCCGACCTGATCAACTTTGGCGGCATCTCGGGTGACTATTTCTACATGCATTTCGACGAAGAGGCGGCCAAGGCCAGCCCCTTCGGCAAGCGCATCGCGCACGGCTACTTCGTGCTGTCGGCGGCGGCGGGGCTGTTCGTCTCACCCGCGCCGGGGCCGGTGCTGGCCAACTACGGCCTGGACACGCTGCGCTTCGTCAAGCCGGTGGGCATCGGCGACACCATCCAGGCGCGCCTCACTTGCAAACGCAAGATCGACCGCAACCGCAAGGACGCCTCGGGCCGCGGCCAGGGGGTGGTGGCCTGGGATGTGGAGGTGAGCAACCAGCATGGTGATCTGGTGGCCAGCTACGACATCTTGACCCTGGTGGCGAAGCAGGGCTGATCGCGCCAGGCCAGCAGGCTTGGCAAGGGCATGTCACACTTGTAGCTGCAATGGTTGCAGGCGCAACCGGCAAACCCGGAGCCCCTGTGACCACTGCCGTTGCCCAACCCGCTGCCGCCGCTCCGGCGCCCCGTGCGCCCGATCCACTGCTGACCGCGCCGCTGCTGCCCACGCTGCTCCGCTTTGCCTTGCCCAACATGGTGGCCATGCTGGCCACCGCACTGGCGGCGATTGCCGAGACCGTTTATGTGGGCAGCCTGGGCGTGCCTTCGCTGGCGGGCATGGCGCTGGTGTTTCCGCTGGTCATGCTGCAAATGATGATGTCTGCCGGGGCCATGGGCGGTGGGGTGTCGTCGGCCGTGAGCCGCGCACTCGGGGCCGGTGATTTGGCCCGAGCCAACGCCCTGGCGGTGCATGCCCTGTACATCGGCCTGGCCGCAGGCGGTGTCTTCACGGTGCTGATGCTGTCCTTAGGCCCCGCCATCTTTGCAATGCTGGGTGGCCAGGGTGAGGCGCTGCAGCAAGCCGTGGCCTATGCCAATGTGGCCTTCCTGGGTTCGATCGGGGTGTGGTTGGTCAATACCTTTGCCTCGGTGATTCGAGGCTCGGGCAATATGAAGGTGCCCTCGGTCACGCTGCTGGCGCTGTCGGGTGGGCAGGTGGTGCTCAGTGGCGCCCTGGGGCTGGGTTGGGGGCCGTTTCCGCGCTGGGGCATGCCGGGCATTGCAGCTGGCAGCCTCATCGTCTACACGCTGGCTGCCGCATGGCTGTACCTCTACTTGCGTTCAGGCAAGGCCAGGCTGCGCCTGCAGCTGGCAGACACGCCGCTGCAATGGCCTCTGTTGCGCGACATCCTGAAAGTTGGTGGACCGGCCTTGTTGTCGCCATTGCAGACGGTGTTGACCATCCTGATCCTCACGCGGCTGGTGTCGCACTTCGGCACCAATGCGCTGGCGGGCTATGGCATCGGCACACGGCTTGAATTCTTGCTGGTGCCGGTGGCCTTTGCGGTGGGCGTGGCGTCGGTGCCTCTGGTGGGCATGGCCATCGGCGCAGGCAAGGTGGCCCGTGCCCGCAAGGCCGCGTGGACAGCGGCTGCAGTGGCCACGGCAGTGCTGGGCGTCCTGGGCTTGTTGCTGGCACTGATGCCCGATATCTGGACACAGCGCTTCACCAGCGATCCTGCGGTGCTCGCGTCGGCAGCCTTGTACTTTCAGTGGGCCGGCCCTTGCTACGGGCTGTTCGGCCTGGGGCTGTGCCTGTACTTCTCTTCACTGGGCGCCGGCAAGGTGGCTGGCGTGGTGTTGGCCGGCACGCTTCGGCTGGTGTTGGTGGCCCTCGGCGGCGCGCTGCTGTCCGCCGCGCAGACGCCGCCCTGGACGATTTTTGCGCTGGTGGCCATCGGCATGGCCGCATATGGGCTGGCCACGGTGCTTGCCGTGCGACTGAGCAACTGGGGCCCTGAGCGTTGACCCGATGGGCATCCGAATCCCGGACGCCGGACTTTTGCGCCCTGCCATTCTCAATTCGACACACAGGCCCGATAAAATTGGGGACATGTGGATGGCAAAAAGACGGCAACAAGCGGACCGACGTTTCCCCTGGCTTCTTGGCCTGGGCTGGCTGCTTTCGGGTGTGGCCATGCTCATGGCCACTGGGTGCGCCAGCTTGGCGCCGGGTCTGCAAGGGCCACCCAGCACGGCCCGCGTCGCCACGCCAGCCACGGCGCTGGGGCAGCTGGCCGCAGCCGCTACCACCGATGCCGATCTGAGCGGCTTCAGGCTGATGCCCGATGGCCGATCGGCCTTCGACACGCGCATCCAGCTGGCCCGGCGCGCGCAAGACACGCTGGACGTTCAGTACTACCAGATCCACAACGACGAGACCGGCCGCTATCTGCTGCGCGCGCTGCGCGACGCCGCGCAGCGCGGCGTGCGGGTGCGGGTATTGATGGACGACATGTACACCGCCGGCGACGATGAGTTGCTCAGCGCGTTTGCCGCCCACCCCAACGTCGAGTTGCGGCTCTACAACCCGTTCGTGGCGGGCCGTGACCGCCTGCTCACGCGGTTTCTCTATGCGCTGACGGATTTCGACCGCATCCATCGGCGCATGCACAACAAGCTGTTCATTGCCGACGGCGCCATGGCGGTGGCCGGGGGCCGCAACATCGGCAACGAGTACTTTGCCCGCAATACCAACGCCAATTTCATCGACCTGGACAGCTTTGTCACAGGCGCCATCGTGCCGCGCCTGCAGTCGCTGTTCGACCTGTTCTGGAACAGCCCCTATGTGCTGCCCTTCGGGGCCATCGTGGCCGACGCACGCCCGCTCGCCCAACTGCGCCAGCGCTTCGACGAGCGCACGTCAGAGGCCAGCACGCCGCCGCCCGAGCCGCCTCCGCCCAACGACCCCTTGGGCTATGGGCCCATGGCAGACGACCTGAAGGCGGGCAAGCTGAATCTGGTCTGGGCGCCCGCAACGGCCTATGCCGATTCACCCGATCGGGCGGTCGGCAAGACCAGCTCGTATGGCGGTGTGCCGTTGCTGGACGTGGAGAGCGTTCGATACAACGTGGTCGAGCATCTGCGGCGTGCACGCACCGAGGTTGCACTGGCCTCGCCCTACCTGATTCCCGGTGCTGCGGGCCTGGAGGTGATGAACGATGCCCGACGTCGCGGGGCCCGGGTGAGCCTGCTCACGAACTCGCTGGCGGCCACTGACGAACCCCTGGTGCACAGCGCCTACCGCCGCTACCGCGACGAAATGCTTCAGGTGGGCGTGGAGCTGAACGAGCTGAGTTCCGACCGCGCCAAACGCAGCGTGCGCCTGGGCGTTTTCGGCACCACCATCGGCCGACTTCACATGAAGACGGCGGTCTACGATCGGCGCCTGTTGTTTGTCGGGTCCATGAACTTCGACCCGCGTTCCAGTGTGTACAACACCGAAATCGGCCTGTTCATCGACAGCCCCGAGTTGGCGCAACAGGTACTCAAGCTCATCGACACGCTCAAGAGCCAGGGTGCCTACCGCTTGCGGCTGGCGCCCGACGGCAAGCATCTGGAATGGATTTCGAAAGAGCCTGGCCGCGATGTCGTGCTGCACGAAGAGCCCGACTCCACCCTCTGGGACCGCGTGCTGCTCAACTTGCTGGCACCCCTGGTGCCGGAGCGCCTGCTCTAGTTGGCGAGGTTGATCGCTTCGACCTGGATCACCAGGCGAACATTGTCTTCAAAGCCGAAATTCAGACCCCAAACCAGGCCCCACTGGCTGCGTGGTACGGTGGTTTCGAAGTCGCCGCCACAGATCTGGCGCTTGAGCATCGGGCTCTGGTAGCAATTGAAGCGAAGCGCGCGCAAGGTCACCGGGTGGGTCTTGCCCATGAGCGTGAGCTCGCCTATCACGGCGGTCACTTTGTCGCCGTTGAACTCGAGCTTGTCGCCGATAAAGCGTGCGGTCGGGAAGTCGGCGACGTTGAAGAAGTCCTTGCTCTGCACATGCCGGTTGAGCTGGTCCACCCCGGTGTTGATGGAGGTCATGTCCATCGTGATGTCGACCTTGCCGGTCTTGGCCGCGACATTGAGCGCGACGGTGCCATCCTTGGTGCCGAACCGGCCACGGTTCGTGCTGGTGCCGTAGTGGCCCATTTCGTACATCACGAAGGTGTGCGTCGGATCGACCACGTAGTTGCTGGTCTGTGCAACAGCGGCCGTGGCGATGCACAGGCCAGCCAGGGAGATGAAGGTTTTCAGAATCGTCATAGGGCGTTGATGGGTCTGGGGATCAAAGCGCAGCCATGCCGGACAGTGCCAGCTTGAAGCGTACCTGCACATCGTTGGCGACCAGGCTGACATCTGCCCACTCTTTCTCGCCGATCAGGAAGTCCACGCGCTTGAGCGCGAAGGTACCACTGGCCAATGACACCGCCCCACCTGGGGGTGGGGCGAGCAGCGTGACCGGCACGGTGATGTCGCGCACCTGGCCCTTGATGGTGAGCTTGCCCGCCACCTCGAACCGGCCACCCCCCAACCCCTTGATGACCGTCGACTGGAAGCTTGCCTGCGGAAACTTGAGCACGCTGAACCACACGGGTTTGACGATTTCGAGATCGACCTCGGCGGCGCCGATCGTGGCGCTGGCGGTATCGACCTGAAACGCCACGCGGCCGGCCTCAGGCTTCTTGGGGTCGATGGCAATCTGCGCCGCAAATTTTCGAAAGCGGCCTTCCACGGGTACACCCATCTGCTTGAACTGGAAGACCAGTTCACTCTGGGCCGAAACCAGCGTCGCTTCGGTTTGCGCCCAGGACGGCGCGCACGCCAGCATTGCAAATGCTGAAAGGGCCAGGGTACCGATGGTCTTCACGCGCAGCTCCGGTCGATGGTGCCCAGGCAGGGCCCGTGCGAAGCCCGCATTCTCGCCTCGTACGGGCGAACGATCCAGGCCGCCCGGGCGTACCAAGGGGAATCCGCTTGGATTCAAATTGATTTAGATATAAAGTATTTAGAACTAATTCATTTCGGCCTACCCTCGGCCGAGGAGCCCAGCATGAAGATCGTCTGCATCGGCGGCGGCCCGGCCGGCTTGTACTTCGGCCTGTTGATGAAGCTGCGCCACCCGGCGCACGACATCACCATCGTCGAGCGCAACAAGCCTTACGACACCTTCGGCTGGGGCGTGGTTTTCAGCGACGCCACGATGGACAACATGCGCCGCTGCGACCCGGCCACCGCCGCCGAGGTGGAGCAGGCTTTCAACCATTGGGACGACATCGAGCTGCACTTCAAGGGCGAGGTGTTCCGTTCGGGCGGCCACGGTTTCGTGGGCATCGGCCGCAAGCGCCTGCTCAACATCCTGCAGGCGCGCTGCGAGTCGCTGGGCGTGAAACTGGTTTTCGAGTGCGACGCCCAGAGCGACGCCGACTACCCCGACGCCGACCTCATCATCGCCAGCGACGGCATCAACTCGCGGGTGCGCACGGTGCACGAGGCGGTGTTCCGGCCCGACATCGTCACCCGGCCCAACCGCTACATCTGGTTGGGCACCCAGCGCCTGTACGACGCCTTCACCTTCCTGTTCGAGAAGACCGAGCACGGCTGGTTCCAGGCCCACGTCTACAAGTTCGACGCGCAGACCACCACCTTCATCGTCGAATGCCCCGAGCACGTGTGGCTGGCCCACGGGCTCGACCAGGCCAGCCCCGAGCAATCGGTGGCCTTCTGCGAGCAGTTGTTCGCCAGCAATCTGCAGGGCGAAAAGCTGATGACCAATGCCCGCCACCTGCGCGGTTCGGCCTGGCTCAATTTTCAGCGGGTCACCTGCGAACAGTGGTCGCTGTTCAACGGGCGCAGCCACGTGGTGCTGATGGGCGATGCGGTGCACACGGCGCACTTTGCCATCGGCTCGGGCACCAAGCTGGCGATCGAAGACGCCATCGAGCTGGCCGGCCTGCTGCACGAAGCCGGCCACGGCGCCAGCGGGGCTGCGAATGTCTTGCCTGCCGTGCTGGCGCGCTACCAGGCGCTGCGCCGCATCGACGTGCTGCGCCTGCAGAACGCGGCGTGGAACGCGATGGAATGGTTCGAGGTGTGCGGCCAGCGCTACTGCGACCAGTTGCCCGGCCCGCAGTTCATGTACTCCATGCTCACCCGCAGCCAGCGCATCAGCCACGAGAACCTGCGCCTGCGCGATGCGCGCTGGCTGGGTGGTTTCGAGCGCTGGTTCGCGCGCAGCGCCGGCCTGAACGTGGCCGACGACCAGGCCGCGCCGCCACCCATGTTCACGCCCCTGACAGTGCGTGGCCTCACGCTGAAGAACCGCGTGGTGGTCTCGCCCATGGCCCAGTACCTGGCCGAAGACGGGCTGGTGGGCGACTACCACCTGATGCATCTGGGTGCACGCGCCCTGGGCGGCGCTGCGCTGGTGATGGCCGAGATGACCTGCACTTCGCCCGACGCCCGTATCACGCCCGGTTGCCCTGGCCTGTGGCGCGACGACCAGCGCGACGCCTGGCGCCGCATCGTGCGCTTTGTGCACCAGCGCAGCGATGCGCGCATCGGTGTGCAGATCGGCCATGCCGGCCCCAAGGGCTCGACCAATGCACCCTGGCAAGGTGCGGGCGCAGACCAGCCACTGGATGAAACCGACGGGGTGGGCAACTGGCCGTTGCTGGCCGCGTCGGCGGTGCCGTTTCTGGCCGATGGCCAGGTGCCGCGCGCGATGGACCGTGCCGACATGGACCGCGTGATCGCCGACTTCGTGGCCGCCACGCGCCGCGCCGCCGAGGCCGGTTTCGATTGGCTCGAACTGCACTGCGCCCACGGCTACCTGCTGTCTGCCTTCATTTCGCCGTTGAGCAACCGGCGCGGCGATGCCTACGGCGGTACGCTGGCCAATCGCCTGCGTTACCCATTGGAGGTGATGGCGGCGGTGCGTGCCGCCTGGCCCGCCGAGCGCCCGCTGTCGGTGCGCATCTCGGCCCACGATTGGGTGGACGGTGGCACCACGCCTGCCGATGCGGTTGACATCGCCCGCGCCTTCCGGGCGGCCGGGGCCGACATGATCGATGTGTCTTCAGGCCAGGTCAGCGCCGATCAAAAACCCACCTACGGCCGCATGTACCAGACACCGTTCTCCGACCGCATCCGGCAAGAAGCGGGCATCGCCACCATCGCCGTGGGTGCGATCAGCGAGGCCGACCATGTCAACAGCATCATCGCCGCCGGCCGGGCCGACCTGTGCGCCGTCGCCCGCCCGCACCTGGCCAACCCCGCCTGGACGCTGACCGAAGCCGCCCGTATCGGCTACACCCCCATCGCCTGGCCGCAACCCTACCGATCCGCCAAACCGCAGCTCGAGGCCGGTTTTGCGCGTGAGCGCGCCGCTGCCTCGGCGCCGCCCAAGGTCGAAGGCTGATGATGGCCGACGCCAGCCGCGCGCTGCTGCGCCAGGCCGACGGCCTGGGCCATGAAACCCGGGCCGAAGGCGGCGACCATGCCGCGCTCAAGCTGTGGCTGCGCCTGCTGTCCACCACCACGCAGGTGGAAGACGAGATCCGCCGCCGCCTGCGCCTGCGCTTCGGCATCAGCCTGCCACGCTTCGACTACCTGGCCCAGCTTTACCGCGCACCCGACGGCCTGAAGATGAAGGACCTGTCGCGGCAGTTGATGGTGACCGGCGGCAATGTCACCGGCCTGACCGACGAACTCGAACGTGAAGGCCTGGTGCAGCGCGAAAGCAGCCCCACCGACCGCCGTTCGTGGATCGTGCGCCTGACCGATCCTGGCCGCAGTGGTTTCAAGGCCATGGCAGCCGAGCACGAGCAGTGGATTCTTGAACTGTTCGCCGGGCTCGAACCCAAGGCCGTTCAGCTGCTGCACTCCCAACTGGGCGTGCTGCGGGTGCACCTGACCAATCTCAAAGACCCATCC